>JAEENR010000054.1 GCA_016283885.1 Verrucomicrobiota bacterium | reverse complement strand
GCCGAGGGATCCTGAGCCTTGAGATCGGCCTGGGTAAAGAGTCCCAGCCGGAGACATTCTTCCTGAACGACCGCCGCGGTGATCTCACGCAGGTTCTCAATAGTCAGTCCCGGTTTCATCTCCTTGCGGGTGGCGTAATAGATGCGCAGCACCGCGTCATAGACTTCCCGCTGGCGTTTGGTAAAGCGCCCGGAAACAGGGATCGTGCGCGTCATATCGGCCATGTAATTCCCGTACCCGGCCCCCACATCCATCAGGACGACATCGCCGGCATTGCAGGTCTTGTCATTCTGCGGATAGTGCAGCACACAGGAATCGGCACCGGAAGCAATGATCGGCAGATAGGAAAAAGTGGCCTTGTGACGGATGAATTCGTAAGCGAAATCGGCTTCGATCTCCGCCTCGTTGATGCCCGGCCTGACATTTTTCAGCACACGGGCAAAACCCATGCCGGTAATGTCGCAGGCTTTCTTGATCAGCTCTACTTCAATGGGTGACTTGATCACACGCAGCTGGTGCATCAGTCGCGCCAGACGGTGATAACGGTGCAGCGGATAATCCTTGCGGCACTGTTCCACAAAGCGCATGTCACGGGTCTGCACCACATTGGCGGCACGGTAGTGCTCATTGGTATTCAGGTAAACATCTTCCTGCTCGCACATGAGCTGGCGGAAAATGGGACCGAAATCGGAAAGCCAGCGCACATTCCCGATGCCGGAAATGGCGGCCGCCTCCTCCATGGTGTACTTATGTCCTTCCCAGATGGTCAGCAATTCATTCGTTTCGCGCAGGAAAAGGATCTCCCGGAAAGCCGGATTCGGATGATCGGGGCAAAGCAGAAGGACGGTCTCCTCCTGATTGATGCCGGTCAGATAATAGAGATCAGAGTTCTGCTGATGACCCATCGTGCCGTCCGCATTGGTCGGCATGATGTCGTTGGAGTTCACCACTACCAGCGCGCCCGGCACCAGCAGTTTCCTCAAACGCTCACGATTGGTGATAAAAAGTTCCGGATTCGTTTTTATATACTTCATGTCAGCTTATTTATAAGAGGATTTGTATAATTCAAAGCTGGAGATCGTGGGACAGGCGCGCGCGTTGTCAATGGTCAGACGCACCTTACGGGCCGTTGTCTCCGGCACACGCAGGATCCATTTGTAGCCGATGGTGGTGCCTTTGGCCAGCTCGGTCCATTCGCCCTTGGTCTCGTCCCAGAAATCGATATGATACGCGGAGACTCTCTGCCCCAGCTCGATATATTCCTGCAAAAGAACCAGATCAAATGTCACCGGCTTGCCCAGATCAACTTCCAGACTGCCGCTGGTCTGTCCGTCATCCAAAGCCCAGTAGGTCTCGCGTTTTCCGTCCAATGCCTTTGCCGCTTTGAATTTCCGGCTCTTTTCACGAAAACTGCTGGCTTTGGCTTTCTTTTTCAAAGCGAGATTGGTCTTGAAATTGGCGCTGACGGCTTCATTGAATTCTTTCAGACGAGCCACATCACCCGGAGCCAGCAAGCCCTGCTGGTTCGGCGGCACATTCAGGTGCAGACAGCAGTTATGTCCCACCGAGCGGTAATAAATATCCAGCAAATGAGACAAGCTCTTTACCTTCTCATCTTCCGCGGCATGATAGAACCAGCCCGGACGGATAGAGACATCACACTCCGCAGGAGCCCAATCGCCGCCTACCGGATTGCCTTCGCCCATCTGCTGCTGGACTCCGCCTCCGATCTCCACCGATGAGCGGTTATACATGGACCAGCAGGTATCTTTGGCAAGGCCGTTCTCATTACCGACCCAGCGGACATCTCCCTTATCGCTGAAAACGACCGCTTCGGGTGCCAGCTCGCGCACGACTTTCAGATAAGCGTCCCAGTCGTACTCCTGACGTTTTCCGTTCGGACCTTCGGCACAGGCACCATCCCACCAGACAATGGAGATCTTGCCGTAGTTCGTCAAAAGCTCCCGCAACTGATTCATATAGTATTCGTTATACTTGGGAGAATCGCCATAGTAAGGGCTGTTGCGGTCCCACGGGCTCAGATAGACACCAAAATCCAGACCGAATTCTTTGCAGGCATCCGAAACTTCGCGGACAACGTCCCCTTTGCCATTCTTCCAGGGGCTGTTCTTGACACTGTGTTCCGTATAAGCGCTGGGCCACAGACAGAAACCATCATGATGCTTGGCCGTCAGCACCACCATTTTGAAACCGCCATCCTTGGCAGCCTTGACCCACTGGCGGGCATCCAGTCCGACCGGATTGAAGATCTTGGGATCTTCTTTGCCATCTCCCCATTCCTTATTGGAAAAGGTATTCACCCCGAAATGCAGGAACATATACTGTCCCCTTTCCTGCCATACGACCTGATTCGCGTTCGGCACCGGATCCAACGGCGCGGGAGTTGTCGCGGCGATCGCGCTCGTACTGATCACAAACATCGCGGCAGCAGCAGCGCCCCATCTTTTTAAATTCTCACTCTTCATATAAACAACACGGAAATTGCTTCCAATACGTCTCCACTACTCTACCGCAGTAAAGTGATTCTTCAAGCCAAAATCTCCGCGGATCTGTTTAGAAAAAAGGAAAAAAGAAGCTCAAGCCAATGGTGCGTCCAAAAGGATTTGAACCTTCACGGGTTGCCCCACTACCACCTCAAAGTAGCGTGTCTGCCAATTCCACCATGGACGCACAGGCAGGGATATAAATAGTACGATTTAGCTCCGGATGCAAGCCAAATCGTCCGGAAACAGATTTTTCTTAAAAATAAAGCGTTCCGATCTGATACGCGCCCAGCGGCGGCAAAGTGATCGTCAGGCTTCCTTCCTCGTCTTGGGTCTCTTTCACTTTGGGACGGACTTTCTTCTGGCAAGGAACAGACCAATAAGGACGTTTCGAGCCATAGTTCCGAACGGTCAGACTCAGCGTATCCGTCTCTCCGCTAGAGAGATTAAAGAGTGTCACCGTCTGGATTTTACCCTCCGTATCCACTCTGGGTGTCATAATGATCTGCTCATGAGTGTTCAGGCGGACCGCCATTTTCTGATCCGTTATCTTATCCAGTCCGTTGAGGATCAATTCCCGTTTCGGTGTTGTTGGACAGCGATCCAACTCATTGACCAGCAATATCTTTCCACCAAAACCGGACGGAATAATCATGGAAGAGATGCCCAAAGGCTGCCGGTTGGCCGGATCGCCTGTCTCAAAGGTGGAAAGTACTTCCACATCAGTACGATCTGTCCGGAGAAGGTAACAGGTGGAATGGGCAGGATAGTAATAAGAAGCTTTGCCAATAACTTCAAAAGCGCCTTGCGTGTAAGGAGTCACGGTGATATTCGTCTGCGGAAAGGTCAAATTCAATTCCATCCAGGCCGGAGCATCCAGGATGACAGACCCGGCCAGATAATGCTCCAGTTCGGCCTTTGTCGAGCCCAGGATGATGTTGTCCGTCAGCAATGTCACTGCGCTGTGAGCCTCCGCCGGGCAGATCGGCAGGCCGTAAGTCACCAGTGTCGGCATCATTTCCCAATTCGGCACGACCCAGAAATTATCCCCCGCGCTGGTGCGGGGCGCGTTGACCGCGTTGGTGCCGACCGGACGGGAGATACCGTAAAGCACCGTGGACTGATTACGGTCTCTGAGCGTCTCCCAGTAAGGCCGGTATTGTGCGCAGAGCTTGGCAAAACGGTCATAGGATCGCGCGGATTCATAGTAATCGCCGCTGTGCCAGTAAAGCGCCAGCGAATCCACTCCTCCGGCCAGCATGAGGGTCGCCTCGGTCATCATGAACTGAGGATTTTTCAGCAGCGCGACATGGGGATAATTCTCCGCTTCGTAGCAGACCTGCCCCACAAAATCCTGCTGATGGCACCGGGCACCCTCTTCCTGGATGCAGAGATACTTCTGCACCAGCGCGCCGAAATCCTTGTCATTATAGAATCCCGCGCCGGGACGAATGCCCACTTTATGATGATTCGGCCCGGACAAGGCTTTCATCAACGGAAAGTTATTAGGCCCGGTATGCCGCCAGTTGGAGTAAACCGCCTGGACACCTAATCTGCATTCAGGATACCCCTGCTCCACGGCCCGGCGAAACACTTCCCCGACTTCGGCCAGCAGTTTAGCTTCATACCGGACCCATTGACCACGAACAGGCTCCGGCTCGTTGACGGTACCCATCAGATGATGATACAGATCCTCACGGGTCCACTCCTTGCCGCAGAACTCACTGAAGCCCTTCATGCACCGCGGACAATAGCAGCCGTTGTTCAGACGCAGGTCATCATCCGGCCAGAAAGAATCCGGCTTCAGCACTTCCATGACCAGCTTTGTCCGCTCAAAAAGATAGCCGCGCACTTCCGGCGAAGTGGGACAGAAATCACCGGAACGATGCCCGTCGGGATACATCCGGAAGGCATCCTCCGGGAATGGACGATCCTCCGGGCGGGTCTTGTGCAGCTGTGAGCCGTGTCCCAGTGTCAGACCCAGCTGAAAAGAAAACTGGATGCCCAGCTCCTCACAGCGCTTGCGGTAAGGCAGTATCCGCCGCAGTTCCTTCTCGCTGGCCGGCAGATCGGTCAGACCGTCTATGCAGAACCAGATCTCGTCACACGCTCCCGGATGCGCCTGGAATGAATCGAAAATCTGATCCATTACCTCCGGATAATAATTCATGCACGGCATCTGACGGCTGATGATGAACGGCCAGTCCGAAGCGGACTTGCCCGCGGCCATCGCGGTCAAAGCCGCGAAACAAATCAACGCACCCAATAACTTTTTCATATCCAGCTAATCTATAAAATCCATCCAAATTATCAATCTAAAACCACAAGCTCTATTCGTGGATCTCCAAAGGCAAACCATCCGGATCGGCAAAAAACGTCATTTTCTTTCCCGTGTACTCATCCACACGGATCGGCTCCGTCGCGATACCCATCGCGTTCAGCTCCGCCGCGGTTTTCTCCACAGAATCCACCCGGAAAGCCAAATGCCGCAATCCGTTCGCCTCCGGGTAGCTGGGACGCGCCGGTCTGCCCGGAATGATGAACAGCTCCAGCTCCATATCCGCCAGGCGCAGATCTATTTTATGATCGCCACGGGCTTCGCGGTAATTCTCCCGAATCACCTGAAATCCCAGCAGATCGACATAAAAATGCCGCGACCGCTCATAATCGCTGCCAATAATGGCCACATGATGCACTTTGCTTAGATCCATTCTTGTCCTATTTTCCGGCAATATCCGCCAACTCAAACGGCACCAGCTGTTTCAGATCCTTCGGCGCGACCTCGACCTGATAACCGATCTTGCCCGCGCTGAAGATGATCGTTCCAAAATTTTCGGCGCTCTGGTCTATGACCGTCCGAAACAGCTTTTTCATCCCCACGGGCGAACAGCCGCCATGCACATACCCGGTCAGCGGAAACAGCTCCTTGGACTTGATCATCTCAATGCTTTTCTCGCCCACAGCAGCGGCTGCCTTCTTCAGATCCAGTTCACCGCAAACCGGCACCACGAACACATAATGCGTCTTGGAATGCCCCACCGTCACCAGAGTCTTGAACACCTGCCGGGGATCCTGTTTCAAGACCGCGGCCACATCGGCACCGCTGATCACTCCGCTGTAAGTATAACTCTGATAAGCGATCCCGTGCTGTCCCAGTATCCGCATCACATTCGTTTTTTCAGACGAATTTTTCATATTCCATGCAAATCCAAATCAAAAACCACACATCCCCCAGGAGATAAGCAAAAATGGGAAAATGTGAAAAGAAATGGGGTGACCGATGGGGCTCGAACCCACGACAACCTGAACCACAATCAGGTGCTCTACCAACTGAACTACGGTCACCAGCCGTAAGTGCCATGCAGTCTATTCTTAAAAAAGCTTTCTGTCAAGCAGATGGATGGTGATATTTCAAAAAAGTCATCCAGGGATTTTTTACTCTAACGTCATCTTAAAATAGAATGATAACCTATTTATCAACAATGATTTATTGTAGAGACGAGCAACCCGCTCGTCTCGGAGACGCGGGATCCCGCGTCTCTACGGAACATATTGATTTTGAATTTGTTTTGATAAATTTAAAACCGTCATTGAAAATACTCCAATGACGGTTTCATGATTGGGAAAGAATGTTCCCAAACTTTGTTGTTAATTATTCTTCACGAATACGATCCCAGGCTTTGAGATACTTCGTGTTGTCATCGCCCAGGTCGAGCAGCAGGTGGCAGCGTTCAAAAGTCTCTTCGGGCACTTTGAAGGCCGGATTGTTGCGGATCTCTTCGTCAACCATATCGACCGCGACGGTGTGAGGCAGAACATACTGGATCTCTTCCATATCTTTGACCGCGTTTTCCGGTTCGTAGATGTAATTGATAAATTCATAAGCAAGATCCTTGTTCTTAGAATCTTTCATGATGGTGAAGTTATCAAATGTGAAGGTCGTTCCTTCTTTGGGGATGACAAACTTGATGGACGGTTTTTCCATGGAAACCTGGAGAACGTCGCCGCTGTAGGTCTGGATCATCAGGAATTCACCGGAGGCCAAAGACTGTTTGGTATCATCCACACCGAATTTGGCGATCTGTTTCTTCCATTTATTGGCCAGTTCCACGGCCTGGTCGATCTTGGCCTGATCGGTCTCATTCACGTCATATCCCAGGGTAATGAGAGCACAGCCAATGACTTCGCGATGGTCATCCAGCAGAGAAGTGCGGCCCTTGAGGTCTTCACGTTCAAACATTGCCCAGGTCGGCTCGAAATCTTTGATCTTTTCGGAATCATAACCGATACCGGTAAAGCTGGCAAAATAAGGAACCGTGTATTCCAATTTAGGATCCAGGGTCAGGTGCTCATATTTCTTATCGAAATACTTATCCGCTGTCGCCAGCTTGGAGTGATCCATCTTCTCCAGCATCCCCTGTTCGTACATCAGCTTGGCCGTATAGGTGGACATCACGATCAGATCATATCCGCCGCCGCCGGCTTTCACCTTGGCATACATAGATTCGTTAGAATCAAACTCATCCAGCTGGATGGTGCAGTCATATTTCTTTTCAAAGTCATCCAGAATATCCTGGGCAAAATAATCGCCCCAGGAGTAGATGCGCAGAACTGTTTTTTTCTGTCCGCAAGAGGTCAGAAACGCTGTGGAAGCCGCAAGCAGTGCGATGCAGCCGATTGTTATTATTTTTTTCATTTCTATGTTTTATATATCTTATAGGTTAATAAGAAAGCATATCTTCACGATGCACTGAGCATCATGACTTTTTACGACTCAATAGCTTTTGTGTTACGAACACAAAAACGAACGTCAGCACCAGAAAGATCACTGACAAAGCGTTGATGATGGCCGGAGTCCCGCGGCGCATGGCGCTCTGGATATAGATGGGAAGTGTCGTATCCCCCGCACCTTTGACAAAGAAAGTGATGACAAAATCATCGATCGAAAGCGTAAAAGCAAACAGTGCCCCGGCAATGATGCCCGGCATGATGATGGGCAGTGTCACTTTAAAAAAGATGTAAAGACTGCTGGCTCCCAGATCCTGAGCCGCCTCGATCAGGG
>JAEENR010000053.1 GCA_016283885.1 Verrucomicrobiota bacterium | reverse complement strand
TAAGGTTAAACTTCTTATGGCGATTTGTCTTAAACTGCTTGAGGGATAGGGAGGTTTATGGTACTTTCTTTTTCAGGAAATAGCTGACGAAGAAAGCTGTGGAGATTTGCATGATGAAACTGATGAAAATAGCAATGGCAGGCGGTATCGCGCTGATGGTCTGTTTCGCGAACGCGGATGTGATACGGATGGGGCCGGTCAGAACACAAAATACTGGATACAAAGAGGTTGAGCCTCAGTCTGTGGACTGGGCCGCGGCCGCGGAGCAGGGAACGCAGTCTCTGCTCAAGCATTACTGGAACGCTTCCGGCCATTATTTCAACGGCAGGAACGATGCCGATAACTTCAACTACTGGCCCCAGGCTCACGCGATGGATGCCGTGATCGACGCGTATCTGCGCACAAAAGATCCCCAGTACAAGGCTTATTTTGAGCAATGGTACAAGGGTATCTATGCCAAGAACGGGGACGGCTACTGGAATGTTTTCTATGATGACATGGAGTGGATCGGTCTGACGATGCTGCGTCTGTACGATGCCACTCAGGATAAGCGCTATCTGGAAACGGCACAACGGCTTTGGAGGTTTGTAAAATACGGCTGGGATGAAGTTTATGTGGACGGCGGCATTTCCTGGCGGGAGGATCAGCCCTGGAGCAAGAATGCCTGTTCCAACGGTCCCGGCAGTCTTTTTGCCAGCCGGATGTACCGGGTGACTCACGATGAAGCCGATAAGGAATGGGCCGTCAAGATCTATAAATGGGAGCGGGAGCACCTTTTCAACCCGGAAACGGGTGCTATCGCGGACAACATTGACGGGCGTTCCATGCGCAAGGCCGGTTTCAACCTCAGTTATAATCAGGGACTGTTCCTGGGTGCCGCGCACGAGCTGTATCAGCTGACCGGGGAGAAGTCTTATCTGGAGGACGCTCAGCTGGCGGCGCTGTTCACCATCACCGCGCGCCAGACGCTCGACCGCCGGAACGGCATCCTGCGCGACGAGGGGAAGGATGACGGCGGTCTGTTCAAGGGCATCTTCATGCGCTACTTTGTGCTGCTGATGCTGGATAGCCATATCAAGCCGGAGAACCTCAAACAGTTCCGCGAATTCCTCTACCATAACGCGGATGTACTCTGGAACCGGGGACGCGACCGGGAAAGATGCCTGTTCGGGTCTTCGTGGGCAGCGGTTCCGGAGGGATCGGTCACTTTGACCTGCCAGACCAGCGCGGTCATGTTCCTGGAGGCGGTCGCGTTTTACGAGCGCTCTCTGGCGGCCAAAAAGGGCTCCGGAGATTCTAAAGTTGAAAAATAATGTCCGGTGATGTATGCTCCCGGTCAATGAGATGAGGTGAGGAGTATCCTCTGAATACTGAAGAACGATTTAGAAAAGAATATGAAAAACTGGACAAAGATTTGTTTGACGGCGGCACTGGCCGCCTGGACGTTTGCCGGGTTGGGCATCGCGGATGCCGAGGCACAGGCGCGCCGGGCCAAGGTGCCTTATGAATACACAGCCTTTGAAGGCACCAACTGGGTCACGATGTTTGACGGCAAGTCCATGACCGGATGGATGCCGCTGGAGCTGGGAGGCAGCGGTCCCGCAGAGTTCGAGGCGGATTTCGTTCCCGATAAGACTCCGGATGCCAAGCCGACCCCGATCCTGAGGGTCAACCGCGGCGATATGCTTTCCGGTATGGCCTGGACGAACGGACCCGTCCGCATGAATTATGAGATCGAATGGGAAGCCATGCGGGTGGACGGCAATGATTTCTTCGCGGCGATGAGTTTCCCGGTCAAAGATGATTACGTTACGTTCATCCCCTCCGGATGGGGCGGAAGCGTGGGCGGCATTTCCAGTGTGGACGGCCACGACGCTTCGGAGAATGAGACCTCCTCTTTCCTGCCGCTGGATGATCAGAAGTGGTACAAGTTCAAAGTGCGTGTCACGGAAAAGAAGATCGAATGCTGGGTGGATGAGAAGCGCATCGTGAACCTGCTCACCGAAGGCAAGGAGCTGGGTCTGCGTCCCGGTTCGCCCGCGGAGATCAAACGCTACGGCATCGTCTGCACCGCTTACCGCGCGACCGGCGCGATCAAGTCCATCAAAATGAGAAAGATCGTCCCCGGTGACAAACCCGCCGAAAAGAAGTAGGATTTCCATATAGATTCACTGTTTTCCATTTCGCAGAGACCGTTGCTTCTTGCGCCCATGCAGGATGTAACGGATCTGCGTTTCTGGCGGCTGCTGGGCCGGTACGGCCATGCCGACGCTTACGTCACCGAGTATATCCGGGTCTATCCTCATTCCCGTGTGGATAAGGAAATACAGCAGGATATCCTGCACAATGACACCGGCTGTCCGGTCATTGCCCAGATCGCGGGCGAGGATGTTCCCAGCCTGGCGCGGATCGCGGAGGAACTGCAAAGGCTGCCCGTGGCCGGGATAGATCTGAACCTGGGCTGTCCGGCTCAGGTGGTCTGCCGCAAACATGTCGGGGGAGCTTTGCTGAAGGATCTGGGCAAGGTGGATGAGATACTGTCGGCTCTGCGGGCCGGGATCACCGCCGTCCCATTCAGCGTCAAATGCCGTCTGGGTTATGAAGATACCGCGGATTTTGAAAAACTCCTGGAATTATTCAGCCGCCACCGGGTGGACTGGGTCACCATTCACGGACGGACGGTCCGCCAGGGATACGGAGGCTGTTCGGACTGGCAGATGATCTGCCGCGCGGCGGAGTCGCTGAACTGTCCCGTCGTGGGGAACGGCGATATTTCGGATCCGGTTCAGGCAGCGCGGATGCTGGAAGAAACACGTCTCAGCGGACTGATGATCGGGCGCGGCGCGGTCAGGAATCCCTGGATATTCCGCCAGATCCGCCAGGCGCGGGACGGGGAACCTGTCACACTGCCGACCGGCAGAGAAGTTCTGGCATACCTGCACGCTATCAAAGAAATGACCTCTATCGTGGAGCACAGCCGCGGCGAATCCGCTCATGTGGAGCGTTCCAAAAAGTTCCTGAATTTTATCGGTGCCGGCATCAGCGGGGAATTCCTCTACCGGACACGCCGTGCCCAAACCTGGACAGAAATGGAAGCGGTCTGGAAACACAGTCTGGATATGGAAGGACCTTATTCCCTGATCCCGGAAGACTGAGAATACTTCTTATTAAGATCATTGATAAGGCATGATATCATCACCATATCCAAATTCATTTATCTTGTTTTTTCCTGCGGACCAAACGACAAAAGGATAATGAGATCCCCATTTCATGATGCGTTCATGATTAATTTTTTTGAATAATAAACTATTTGTATTCATAAAATATAGAGGTGATCCGTAAGCATCATAGAACAACTCTCCACCTTTAGTTAAATCATTTATATTGATTTTGTTTCTGACAAAATAATCACTCTTTTCTAAAGTTTTAAATATAGAAGTCAGGGATTTGTTGATTTCAAGTGAATCCTTGTCTCCAATTTCTTCAAGTTTCTTTTTTTGATCGAATAGATTTTTATCCTCAAATTCAATTATCACTTTCAATCCTCTCACAACAGAATCACAATAAGAATCTGTTATACGAGAATTGGTAGGAAAATTGCGGTAAAAAATGTCGCCTATACTGCAAAAGACGATAAGGATGAATACTATTAAAATTGTTCGTAATGTTCTTTTAGCTTTCTTCTTCCGTAGATAAATAATCAGCCAGGCAAGAAAACCTCCCATCAGAAAAAATTGCACTGTTGGAACAATCAATATCAATGTAAAAACTGCATCCCCATGAGGTGGAAGATGCCAAGTGTGCCACATCTCTATAAAAAACGCGGATGGGATCAGAAGAATAAACATTATTATTCCTAAAAGACTATCATCCAAATTAGAACGTAAAAACGCAAAGCACAAACCTGCACTGATGAGAGCCACTGAAATTATTAGTAATATTTTCCAAAAATAATTTTTCATATAGTTACTTCAGCGTTATTGCATCCAAACGGTTGTTTTATCAGTCCGGTATCTTATTAATAATAACAGTCGTTATTTCTTCATTATCCTCTGAAAAATCTTTATAAACAGAAATACAAACACCTGATACTCTTGCTGGTATCACAAAATGTCCAGGCATCAAATCGGCCATATATGATGGCGGTTCTCCATAAATAGAAACTATAAATTTTTCGACTTCCTCTGAAGTAAAATCTTTAGTTTGGATCACGATTCCAAAATCATCTTCTGCACAATCCCAATTCCCTTTTAACTGTCCTGTTGGAATAGATATTACACCAATATCTGGGGATTTTGGAGTCGAATACTCAAATACTTTCATGATAATGAAATTTCCGAGAGAACCAGATCCTTTTGATTTAACGATTTTCCCGACAATGGGATCTATTGTTTTACAACCGGGAAGAATCAGAAACATACTGATCACTATAAATGATAACAATAGCTTTCTCATATATTTACTTTCTTCTCAGTTTATTTTTCTAGGTATTCACAATTATTTTTCATTGAGCTTGTTATTTCTCAATAACGATATGCTTATGGTAAATACACAAAAATGGAAGTGTCAAATGATTTTTGGGAGAATTTCTAATTGAAAACCCCGCCAAGGGTTTATTGTAAAGCCTCGATGGTGCAACAGAGCCGAACATTGACCTCCAAAAAGTAGTTCTAAAAAAATCCCCGGCGGGAAAATCCAGCCGGGGATCTTGATTTTCAGCAGTCAGTGATTACTGGACTGATCTGTAGAATTTCCTGCCTTTGGTGGTATTCACCTCATAAGTGCCCTGGGCACCCAGGACAGGAGTCCAGTTGACGGCATCGCTGCTTTCCTGCAGGGAACCGGTAAAGGTCAGAGTCAGAGTGGTGCCGCTGAAGCTGTATTCGATCTCGGCAGCGGGCTGAGGTCCGGGAACCCACAGTTTTACGGCTCTGTCCATCCACGTGAGACCGGATTCGACATAAGCTTCCCATATTTCGGCGCCTTCCGGACCGTAGCTGACCAGGGTCTCCGGTGTGCCGCTGTAGATAGAAGCCGGGCTCGTGCCCCATCTCTCGACATGAGGCGTATCGCACAAGAAGTAAACAGAGGTCAGGCTGGAGCATCCCATGAAAGCATCGGGACCGATCTCCGTTACATTAGCCGGGATCGTGATGCTGGTCAGACTTTGGCAATCCATGAACGCTTCGTATTCGATCTCAGTCACTTTATTCGGGATAGTGACTGAGGGCAGTTTGGTACAGCCGGAGAACAGGCTGCCTGTGATCCAGGTAATATTCTCGGAACGTTTGACAGAAGTCAGGTTCTCGCAATCCAAGAACGAGCAGACTCCCAGGAATTCCACGCTGT
>JAEENR010000052.1 GCA_016283885.1 Verrucomicrobiota bacterium | reverse complement strand
AGGACTGAAAATCCTTGTGTCCCCAGTTCGATTCTGGGTCTAGCCACCATTTTTATTTTCTCATTCCGGCATCCCTCATCTGCCTTGATAAGAATTCCTCAAGAATATCCACTTAGTAATTGACACATATCAAAAAATCTGATATATCTATTCATCTTGATACGTTAATACGTTATCAGCAAAAAGTCTTAATTTGTTATGAGCAACAGATATCTTTTTTCCTCCGAGTCCGTCGGAGAAGGTCATCCCGATAAAGTATGTGATACAATTTCTGATGCGATTCTGGATGCCTGTCTTGCACAAGATCCTATGAGCCGTGTGGCTTGTGAAACCTTTGCCAAAAGCAACATGGTTGTTATTGGCGGTGAAATCACAACACAGGCCAAATTTGACTATAATGAGATCATTCGCGGGGCTATTCGCGAAATCGGTTATACTCATGATGACGACGTTTTTCATGCAGACAAGGTCTTTATTGTAAACATTTTGACAAAACAAAGCCCTGATATTGCCCAAGGTGTGGATGAACGTGCCGCCGAAGGAAAGGAAACGGCAGAAATGGGTGCCGGCGATCAAGGTCTCATGTTTGGCTATGCTTGTAACGAAACTCCCGAATTGATGCCCGCTCCTATTATGTACGCGCATCTGTTGGGACGGGAACTGACTCGTCTGCGTAAGGCAGGCAAAGCGGAATGGCTGCGCCCGGATGCCAAGTCTCAGGTCACGGTGGAATACGTGGATAATAAGCCAACGCGTATCACTAACGTTGTGATCTCTACTCAACACTCTGCCAGCGTGGATAATAAGACGATTCGTGAATTTATCCGCGAAGAACTTATAAAAAAGACTCTTCCATCCCATCTGCTGGATGAAAAAACTCAATTTCTGATCAATCCTACCGGACGTTTCGTGGTGGGTGGTCCTCAAGGTGACTGTGGATTGACCGGTCGTAAAATCATTGTGGATACCTATGGCGGTATGGGGCGTCATGGCGGCGGGGCTTTCAGTGGTAAAGATCCCAGCAAAGTTGACCGCAGTGCTGCCTATATGGGACGTTATGTGGCAAAAAACATTGTGGCCGCAGGTTTGGCTACTCGCTGTGAAATCCAATTTGCTTACGCCATTGGCTATCCTTACCCGGTCTCCGTAAATGTGAACACCTTTGGAACCGGCCAGGCTGATGACTCTGCCATTACAAAACGTGTATGTGAAGTTTTCGATTTCCGTCCGGCAGCTATTCTCAAACAGCTTAATTTACGTCGTCCTATCTATAGCAAGACAACTAATTACGGTCATTTCGGCAAAGTCGATGATGTAAAATCTATTACTTGGGAAGCCACCGACAAGGTAGAAGAACTCAAAAAAATCTAATTCAATAAAATTTATGTCAGAAAATTGCAAATCTTGTTCTACAAAAAAAGATTATAAAGTAGCAGATATTTCACTGGCCGAATGGGGTCGTCAAGAGATCACCATGGCGGAAAATGAAATGCCCGGCCTCATGGCACTGCGGGCAGAATATGGCAAAAGTAAACCTCTCGCCGGAGCGAAAATTGCGGGCTGTCTGCACATGACTATTGAAACAGCGGTACTGATCGAAACTTTAGTCCACTTGGGCGCGGAAGTCCGTTGGTCCAGCTGCAATATTTTCTCCACACAAAACCAGGCTGCGGCCGCTATTGCCGCTGCCGGGATCCCTGTCTTCGCGTGGAAGGGTGAAACTCTGGAAGAATATGACTGGTGCATTGAACAGACTCTTCACTGGCCTGATGGTTCCCAGTTGAACATGATCCTGGATGACGGTGGCGATTTGACCAACGCTGTTCATGATAAATTCACTGATTTGCTGCCCGGTATTTATGGTCTCTCTGAAGAAACGACCACTGGTGTGCATCGTCTGATCCAGCGTGAACGTTATGGTACCCTGAAGGTCCCTGCTTTCAATGTGAATGACTCCTGCACAAAGAGCAAATTTGACAATCTTTACGGCTGTCGTGAATCCTTCCTGGATGGTGTCAAACGTGCCACAGATGTGATGGTCGCCGGCAAAATCGTTGTCGTTTGCGGTTATGGAGATGTTGGCAAGGGATGTGCTCAAAGTGCCCGAGGAATGGGCGCTCGTGTCCTCATTACTGAAATTGATCCCATCAATGCGCTGCAAGCTGCCATGGAAGGTTATGAAGTCGTTCTGCTGGATGATGTTTGCAAGATCGGCGATATCTTTGTGACTACCACTGGCAATGTGGATGTTATCACCCGTGCACATATGGATCAAATGAAGAGCGAAGCCATCGTCTGCAATATCGGTCACTTTGATTCTGAAGTCGATGTGGGGTCTCTCTACAATGATCCATCCATCAAACGGATCGTTGTCAAACCACAGGTAGATATCATGGTTTGGCCTAACGGCAAACGACTGATTGTTCTTGCTGAAGGTCGCCTGGTCAATCTGGGTTGTGCAAGCGGTCACCCCAGCTTCGTCATGAGCGCAAGCTTCACAAATCAGGTTTTGGCTCAAATCGAAATGTGGCAGAATCGCGGTACCGGCAAATACACAAATAAAGTGTACATTCTTCCAAAAATTTTGGATGAAAAAGTTGCCCGTCTGCATCTGGGTAAATTAGGAGTTAAACTCACAAAGTTGACTCAAAAACAGTCTGACTATTTGGGCGTTCCTATCGAAGGTCCTTATAAAGCTGAAAACTATCGCTATTAACAAAAAAGAGAATTTAAGTATATGAGTCGTTCATTTCATGTGGCTGTCGTTGGTGCCACGGGTGCTGTTGGCATTGAAATGCTGAAGACACTGGAAAATAGAAATTTCCCGGTGGGGAAATTAACTCCCCTGGCTTCTGCTCGTTCCGCAGGTAAAAAATTAAAGTTTCGTGGTGAAGATGTCACTGTCCAGGAATTGACTGAGAATTCTTTCTCCGGTATTGATATTGCTCTTTTCAGCGCGGGTGGAAGTGTATCCAAACAATTCGCGCCGATCGCCGCCAAAGCCGGCTGCGTGGTCGTAGATAATTCCAGCGCGTTCCGCATGGATCCCAATGTTCCCTTGGTCGTTCCTGAAATCAATGCTGAAGATATCAAGGCACATAAAGGGATCATTGCTAATCCGAACTGTACCACAGCCATTACTTTGATGGCACTCTACCCCATGCATCAGATGTTTGGAGTCAAACGCATTTTTGCCTCCAGCTATCAGGCCGTCTCTGGCACTGGGGTTAAGGCTTTGGTTGAACTCCAAAATCAAGTGGAACAGATCGTCACCGGTAAACCGGTTAAAATCGAAGTATATCCCCATCAGATCGCCTTTAACGTTCTGCCGCATATTGATGCCTGGCTGGATAATGGCTATACTAAAGAAGAGATGAAGATGGAAAACGAAGGGCGCAAAATCATGCATCTGCCAAATTTTAAAGCAAGTGTTACCTGCGTCCGGGTTCCGGTTTACAGAGCTCATTCCATTGCCGTCAGCGCAGAATTTGAGAAACCCGTCTCTGTAGAAGGTGCCAGAGAAGCCATTCTCAAAGCTCCCGGCATTGACCTTATGGATGATCCGCAAAACAACATCTATCCCCTGCCGCTGGCGGTAACTGGCAAATACAACTGCCAGGTAGGCCGCATCCGCAAAGACTGCGCTTTTGATAACGGCTTGTGCTTCTGGGTAGCGGGAGATCAGCTTCTCAAGGGAGCCGCGCTCAACGCGGTTCAGATCGCGGAAGAACTAGCAAAGAACTGGTAATAGTTTTACGCAAAAACAAAAAAGAGATGGAGATAATTCTTCATCTCTTTTTTCATTTTATAGCAAAATCTTTTACTGCGGCTGCATGGCCAGCCACAAAGCCCGATAATATCTCATAATACGAACCGGATCATTGTTTTCCGGAATTTCCGCCAATGTATATCCGCGAAAACCATCTCTCACTAAATTCGCAAATAATTTTCTCCAGGGATAGCGCTCATCCCATAGCTCAATGATATGGCAGATCTTGATCTTATCCTTAACCAAGTTGTAATTGTAATCAAAACCTTCTCCGCTTAAATCATCCATATTGGAATTCCAGCATATATTCGCATTAGGATGATCGGCAACATCCAGGATCACTTTCATATTGGGCAGCAAACAAGTCTGAGGACCATGAACTTCCATACGAATATCAATACCCAGATTCCAGCCAAAAACAGCCACTTCCCGGAAGGCTTTTCCAATCTGTTCCAATGTTTTCTCTTTGGGAACACCGGCGGGCAATCCATTGGGACGCACTTTCACCGCGGAAGCTCCAACATCGTGTGCCAACTGGATATACTCTTTAGTCTCACGAATATTTTTAGCAAGCACTTCTTGATCTGGCATTTGAAACTCAAATGCGCTTCCGAGACTGACTAAGTTTACCGGAGAATCTGCAAATCTCTTTTTGACATCCTCACGCTCCGAAGCAGAAAGATTGACCTCCACCTTGTGGGCATGAGTTGTACGCAGTTCAACTCCCTCAAAACCGGTTTTCTCACAATTACTGATCAATGTGGGTAGATCCATATCCTTACCCAAATTATAAGTGACTAATCCCAGTTTTAATTCACCCTTGGCATGATTCCTTTTTCCCTCAGCTGCACAAAGATTTACACTATTGGCAACGGATGCCGTGGCTGCCAATGTCCCTAACTGGCAGAGAAAATGACGACGATTTGTTTTTTTCATATCCCGCATTCGTTTATCTGATTGTTTTCTATCACAAACTCAAACACAAGTCCCTCTTTACTATCCATTTTTCATGATTCTTTCAAGAATATTCTGTTTTCTTTGAATTTTTATCTCAAATCCTCCTCAAACAGAAATCATTTTTGATGTCATTTTCACATGATGAAAAGGTTTTGATTGATTCCAATCAGATTTTGCAATACAGTTCAATTCATGTTAAGGAACGTACTATTGTACACCATGGGGCTTGCTGTTTTGAGTCAAGCCAATACACTTTGGAGCGCAGAAACTTCTGCCGCGGAAACGGCACCATTGATTAAATGCTCCCCCTATCTTCAAGCAATGGATCAAAATTCCGTTACTGTTGTCTGGCATACCACCCGGCCTTCCATCTCCTGGGTCAATTATCAAGAAAAAGGCACGGATGAAAAACCAATGACAGCTATTTCTTCCACATACGGATTGAAAGATATAGGCTTGATCCAAAAAATCACACTGAAAGATTTGAAACCGGGCACCACTTACACTTATGAAATCAATTCCAAAGAAGTCACTAAGCTGGAACCTTATAAGTTTGATTTTGGTGCAGAAGAAAGCATGAAGGACAAAAATGGCAAAACATTTACTTTTACCACCTGGCCCGAAAAAGCGGATACATTCTCCTTTGTCATGATCAATGATCTTCATGATGACAATGCCAAGCACGAAAAGCTGTTGAAAGCCACCAATGCCGATACAGCGGCGTTTATTTGCTACAATGGAGATATCGAACCGGACAAGATGAACGACAACGATATGTTCACCAAATTTCTCAATGTTCCCATCAATACTTATGCCTGGGAAAAGTGCTTCTTCATGCTGAGAGGAAACCATGAAACCCGAGGTGTAATGTCCCGCAGAATGCATGACTATTTCCCAACCAAAACAGATCAGTTCTATTACACTTTCCAATATGGGGATGTTTTCTTTGTCAATCTGGATTGCGGCGAAGATAAAATAGATGGTAGCAAAGAATACGGCGGACTGGTGGACTTTGATTCCTATCGCAATGAACAGGTGGAATTTCTCAAAAAAGTTGTCAAAATGCCGGAATACAAGAAGGCCCGCTATCGCGTCTTCTTCTGCCATATTCCTCCTGTAGGCGGCAAAGACAGCGACTTGATCATCCGTAAAACTAAACTGGACGGCACTGTCGAAGATTCCAAAGTTCTCGATGGTGATCCCTGGCATGGAGATATGGAAATCTATAACAAGTTCCTGCCCTTTATGATGGATAACAAAGCGGATTTGCTCCTCTGCGGTCACTATCACAGATTATTCAATACCGACTATATCCAAAATGGGAAAGTTCTTCCGGTTCTGGTCAACAGTAATGTACACGGGGTCCGCCTGGATGTAACAACTGAAAAGATCACCTACCATATCTTCGATCAAAATGGTAAAGAAATTTTCTCTAAGGATATACCTGCGAGAAAGAAGAGTAGATGGAAAATTTTCTAATTGAAACTGTGTTATTAGTATTATGAAAAATATCGTTAAAATGGAAAACGCGTTTGGCGGCAAGGGTTGTGTAACTCTTGAATGTCTGCTGGATGAAAAACAATTAAACAATAAATGCGGTCTATATGCCCACGCTATCATTGAACCGGGTTGTACCCTGGGATATCATGAGCATCATGGTGAGGCCGAAGCCTACTACATCCTTTCCGGCAAGGGAATGTACAATGACAATGGCAAGAAATTTGAAGTCAAAGCGGGTGATGTCGTTTACTGCGCGGACGGCAGTGGCCACGGCATTGATTGCATCGGCAATGAGACACTGCATTTCATGGCATTGATCATCAAGGCATAATCATTTGATCCAAACAGCAAAAGAGAGACCCCGCAAAGAGGTCTCTCTTTCATTTTCCTCACAAAAACACTTACAAGGCTAAACGGAAGAATAACTTCCCGGCTGTGGTACTTATAGAATCCGCCTTGAATATGTTGTATTTATTTTGTTCCCGAATAAATTCCTCTGGAACAGACTGCCATTCAACAAGATCTTGTGAATACTCCAATGTTCCGTTTACTTCTGCCGGCCACTCTAAAAGCAATCCGTCTTCCCCTGTACAATAGTGAATATCATGGGCATTTAATACGGCATTAAAAGTAGACATACTTTTTAAATAAGGATAACCATTATTAAAAGACGAGCTCATCCCCCAAACAGAATTGAAATCCCATCCCGTATAGGAATTGCGCTGTTTCATCTGCTGAGTAGTCAACCCCAGATTTTTACCAAAAGAGGTATCACTACCTATGCAAACATCCAAACCGCTCAACTGCTTATCCCAATAGGAGTTGGTGATATCCCTACCACTGTACCCGGTCAGTCCGCCTACATTTGACTGTCCATAAATATTTCCCGCAGCATAGCATTGGTCGATGGGATTAGAACTCTGCCCGGCCAGACCCCCAACTCGATCAACACCGGAAACCGTTGTTCTCGAATAACAAATGGAAATTTTTTCATGACTCCATCCAGTCAAACCGCCCGCGTATGTTCCGTTATTATTTGCGACATTTCCGATACTATAACAATATGAAAGAGTACTTCCTGCTAAATTCTCTCCAACAATGCCACCCACATAATTTGCCCCATACACGGAAATCTGATCCGCACAACTCTTGGAGATTGGTGTCTGATAAGATTGTCCTACAATACCCCCGGCGTAATTCCCATAACAGGAAACGTTACCGCTAACTTTACAGCCGGTCACACTGGAACCATTCATATACCCTGCCAAAATTCCCGCGTACATTTGTCCGGAAACTGTACAATTTTTCAAATTCAAATTCTCAACGCTTCCGCCTTCCACATATCCCAACAGACCCACATGCGGACTCATCCCGCGATTGACATACAGATTGCTGATAGTGTGATTCTTACCAATGATTTTTCCTCGGAATTGACTAACTTGACTGCCAATTGGCTGAA
Source organism: Verrucomicrobiota bacterium (assembly GCA_016283885.1). Classification (GTDB taxonomy): domain Bacteria; phylum Verrucomicrobiota; class Verrucomicrobiia; order Limisphaerales; family UBA1412; genus UBA1412. The sequence continues at coordinate 3,343 of JAEENR010000052.1, read as the reverse complement.
ATCCCTGTCCACCATACCATGAGGAAGTTTCTCCGGCATCAATATCATTAGCAATTTCATAATAAGTGCCTTGTGATGAAACAACATTCATACTCATCCACAGGAGATTCCCAACAGACTTGATCTGATATGGACTGGCCGCATTTCCTGCGCCTTCCGGTTGGTCCGGCGATTGGGCTGATGCTGAAATAACTCCCATCATCCCTATACATAAAACACTTAAAAGAGTTTTCATGAATTTCCTTTTGATATCGTTCATACTCATTAATAAACCGTAACATCCAACGGCATACATATTATAGCACAAATTTTTCAAATTTCCACCGTCACTCCGTTTTTTCTGCAAAATAAAAACGGCCTTCCCTCTTTTGGAGAGAAGACCGTCTTTGTTTTAACCGGACTTGTATTGCCCGGTTCGTGTTTCTACTTCAGCTTATTCAGCCAGTCTGAAGTACAGATTGCCTTGTTCACCATTATAGATGAATCCCTCGTTGGAGGCACCATCAATAGTGGTCCAAGGACCTTCCGCTGTCGGAGCAGATTGGAGACTACCGCTCTGCCATGTCATGATCAGACCCAGTTCTGTCATCTCGAAGGAGAGAACAGGACCCGTCGGGGTCTCGCCACCCATGCCCTTCTTGTAGATGGATTCGATCTGATCCGCGCTCAGCGCATAGCCAAACACAGCCGGTTCATCAATGTCGCCTTTGAACCGACGTCCGCTATTGACGGTATCACCGCCAATGCTGAAAGAACCGGTCAGTTTCGCGGCCGCGTGTGTAGCAGTATTCACCGCTGATGTCAGGTTGCCCTCGGAGTCACCCAGATAGAAGGTCGCTTCTGTCGGGGTCACCACCATGGCGACCATATTCCACGCTCCATCCGTGAGCTGTAAGCCGGATCTGTAATTGTACTGAGTATCATTCCAGTGATAGCAAGGCTGATTGTCCGCGATGTCTATACCCACCGCGCTGCTGCCGCGGTCGAACAGGATACCCGTGTAATTGTTGATTGCACCGTCCGGTTTGATCCAGACCAGCATTGTCATGGTATCACCGGTATAGCTCATTCCCGGAACGCTCGCATAGCTGGTACCGTCAAATGTCACCGCAGTATCGGTGTCATTGGCGATTGCACCCGCCGCGCCCAGTGTCTGATGCTCATCGTAAACACCGTTGAAGTCGCTGGCATACTCATAGGCTGTCGTACCTTCAGCTTCGCCCAGTCTCCAGTAGGCCAACGGCACCAGACTGGCAACCAGAGCTTCATAATCGCTCTTGGGCTGATAGAAGCTGATCACCGCGGGTTCGGATTCGGCCTTGCCGTAAGCATTGCTGACTACCGCTGTCCAGCTGCCGGCATTAGCCGCTGTGCGGGCGATCTGCACACTTTCACCTTCATAAGCAGTCTCGTTGCCGTTCAGATACCACTTCACTGTCATCGGAGGTGTGCCTGCCGGCCTCACCGAGAGTGTGTATGTTCCGTCATTGGCATAGATCTCACCACCGATCGGCTGAACATTCACTGTAGGAGCCGCGCCCGGACCATATTTGCCAACATTGTAGAGCAGATTGACATCTTCTTCTGTCAGAGCTGTTGACAGCACTGCCACATCATCAATATCACCACGGAAATAATCACCGGATGAATTGAATACTCCGCCGCCGCCAATGTTGATAAAGTAGCTCTTTCCTTCAGAGTTCATCTTGCTCGTCTTGGTATTATTATACGCAAGCAGACCATTCAGATAGAGCTTCTCAACCATAGTCGTTTCATCCCAGCTATAAGTAAGGATGATTTGTGTCCATTCATTGTCCACAAAGTGATGATCGACTTTGATCTGACCGGCACCCGGTGACCAGGCTTCGATCTGATTTATATTGTTGCCGTCACCAAACTCCAACTGGTCATTTTGACCAAAGTAGCCGCCTCGTGTAGTGAATTCACCATAAGCAGAGCTGCGTTTGACCCAACCGATCACAGAGAACTCACCGGCTTCGACCAGCGAATTCAACTGAACAGGTGTGGAGATATAAGTATCAGTACCATTAAAATGGATCGACTTACTGGTATCTTCCGCAATAGCACCTTCATACTGATTTTCCGAAGTCATGTTGTGATAGACACCGTTATTATGTGCCACATAATCCACAGCGACACCATCAGCGATATTGTCATCGAAACGCCAGAAAGCGACCGGGGCAAAACCAACGATCAATTCTTCATAAGCGCTTGTCGGCTGACGATATTCAAGTTTTGCCACAGCGGAAGTCGCTTCACCAGCGCTATTCTTGGCAACTGCCTGATAATTGCCATCTGCACCTTCCACGCATGCTACATTCAGTGTCAGACCAGTACCGACTTCTTCACCGTCCTTGATCCAAGTCACTTCGATAGGTTCCGTACCCTTTACATCCACAGTCATGGTCACGATCGAGGAATCGATCTGATAGATTGTAGTTCCCACAGGATCCAGGATGAATTCCGGTTTCACATCACCTTTCTTTTCATCAAAGCTGTTGCCGTTGATGCCCGCGTAGTAAATACTGCGTGCGTTAACATCGCTCAGAGCTGTTCTCCAGATGCCCATATCATCTATGAGCATTTCGACACTTTCCTGATATGCACCATTACCAGTTTGTCCAATGTTCATTGTATAAGAGTCATTATCTAACCACATATCACTGACATTGATACTGCTGATGTCCGTAGTGCTGACCAATTCGCCGTCCTGGAAAACCTTCATTGTCTTGCCCGGATCCATCACAAATACCAGGTGATGCCATTCACCTGCCGGTATCGTATTATCCGGACCGTACTTATTGATTCCGGTACTATCATTCCAAGACTGGATAGACCAGGACCATCCATTAGGAGCATAACCTGACCCCGCCCCGGCATATCCCGGCGCTAAAGTAAAGCCATCACTACTAAAGGAATTCTCTGAATTACTGAGCCACGGCAAATCATTAGGAGCTTCCGTGATGAATTTCGTCCAGAACGCAACTGTGAGCGGTTCCGTTCCCAGATAGAGAGGATTAATGAAAGCGACGTAGTGACAATCACCGGTTTCTGTATCTGTCTTGACAACAACAGCTTTTCCAAGTGCGCCTTCATCAAATCCAATACCAGTATATGTTGCGTCATAACCACTGTTGCCATTGACAGAGGAATCCTCCAGGTCATTGTCGAACTTCAGGTGTGTCCACAGCTTGTATTCATCACCGGTCAGATCCACAGAGGTCGGTTTGTAATACAGAGTTACAGTCGCTTCCGTGCTGACTGCTGTGCCAAAGTTATTGCTGACAGTCACTTGATAAGTTCCTTCATCAGCTTTTTCACC
>JAEENR010000051.1 GCA_016283885.1 Verrucomicrobiota bacterium | reverse complement strand
CGCGAACGACCGCAATCTGAAAGGTCCCGGCTTTGGGGATGTGGATTTTGTGCCGATCTTCCGGGCTCTCCGGGAAGTTGGGTATGATGGTGTCGTTTCGGTGGAGGTTTTCAAATTTGAGGAAGGCCCCCAAGAGATTGCGACCCGCAGTCTGGAAACTTTGAAAAAAGCCTGGCAGCAGGCGAACCTATAAAGCCTCGGATGGTATTGATGAAATCACGACTGGACACGGATGAACACATATAATTCATTCAAAATCAATATATTTTGTAGAGACGCGGAAACACCCCCGCGTCTTTTTGCGTTTTTATAAAGAACCACGGATGGACACAGATGAACTCAGATAATTGTTACTGAATGAGTTATAATTATTGCGCGGCCGACGTTCGGTGCGTGCGTCTTTATTTTGTTCGGTTCTGTCACCTGTTCGGGGGGGGCAGTCAGGATCTCTCCGGGATTTTACAGCAGGAAGACGCGAAATATTGGGTGCTAATCCTCCCATTCGAGCGGCTTGGGGAAGTTTGGCGCGGTGAAATAGTGTTTCTGTTCGGATCCATCTATCCAGGCCATGCGGACTTTTGCCTCCGGATATTTTTTCTTTAGAAAACGGAGCGCTTCTTTTTCTCCTTTGATGCACGCGATCGTTGCCAACGCGTCACTATAGACAGCGTGTTTGTGGATGATCGTGCATCCAACGCGATGCGTTAAAAATGAACCTGTTTTCGAGTCGATGATGTGTGAATAGCGTTTGCCGTCTATTTCGATGAATTGGTTCACGTCGCCGCTGGTCGAGATCGCTTCATTATTCAGATAAATGATATAATTGCCCGCGTCGGGATCATCTTCGGATTCAGTAAAGGTTTCCACCTGGATGGTCCATCCTTCCTTACCCGGAGGGGGGTTGCTGACGGCAATGTCGCCGCTGGCGGCTACCATCGCGCTTTCCACACCTTGCTGCTTGAGGAATTCAATGATCTTATCTGAGGTGAAACCTTTGCCAATGCCGCCCAGATCCAGCTGCATTTTGTCCGCTTTCAGAATGGCGGTTTTTCTCTTTTTGTTGAGAACGAGCTTGTCGCATCCGGTGCGGGACAGAGCTTCCTGGATTTCCTCCGGCGAGGGAAGCGTGCCCGCTTTGCGGCATTGCCGCCAAAGATGGGTAAGGGGGCCCATGGTCGGATCAAAAGCGCCGCTGCTTGCTTTATACAGTTTTTTTGAAATGGACAATACCTCGAATAAATCATCACTTAAAGGTATCTCTGAACCCTTGGGAGCGTCCGTCAGATGATTGAGTTCGCTGTTGGGAATGTAATCACTCATGATGGTGTTGAGTTGTTCCACCCGCTCAAAAGCCTTTTCCGCTATCTGATCGGCTCTGTCTTTATCGTCCAGATAGAAAATAATGTAGAAGAGCATCCCCATGTGCGGTTCCGTATATTCAAAACGCTGAAGCTCAGAATTGGGGATATTAAGAGTTGTGAGTGTTTGTGTTGTTTCCGATGCGGTGGTGCAGTGTTTGCAGGCACAAAGGGTGAGACACAAAAACGTAACAGCGATCAGTTGATAAATTTTCATCTGTTTTATCCTCTGTAAGAGCAGCGGGAGGTCGTTGTTTCAGAAAGGATGATCTCATCCAGTAATGGCAGCTCCGGTTTGAGACGATCCCATATCCAGCGGGCGATATTTTCACTGGTTGGATTTTCCAGTCCCGGAATGTCATTCAGGTAGTTATGATCCAGGATCTCCAGAATGGGAGCCATGGGATCCTTGATTTCACTGAAGTCCATCACCCAGCCGTGTTCGGGTTCCATATCTCCCACAATGATGATTTCCAAGTGATAACTGTGTCCGTGCAGACGGCCGCACTTATGCCCCGGAGGTACATGAGGTAAACGGTGCGCGGCTTCAAAAGAAAATGTTTTGCAGAGTTTATGCATTATAAGATTTTTCCCAAAAAGATTTATATGTTAATTCAGTAAGACTGGTCATTCCGCCTTCTTTAAAAATACAGGGGCGATGCATCATGCCTGCACCGCAGATCCGAGGAACACCCCAAAGAGCCAGCGCTTTAGCCAGAGCAGGGGCTTCTTCACCGGTCGCGGCCAGCCCCACACAACCGATCTGATTGCGGTTGTTTTCAATAATATGCAGCAAATCAGAAAGGCTTTCAGCAGGATGTACAAAAACAAAACGGTTTCCCATGGAAAATGAAAAACGTGTTTCCATTTCGTAAATCACAGAACAGCCTAATTGATTGTGATGTTCAGAATGATCGTTTGTTTCGGAGACAAATAAAAGAGTTCCCGCGTCCTGTTGTGCCCGTAATTGATACGCGGTCTGGAATATCTTAGCGCGCTTCAGCCGGGCTTCATCATAGTGATACTGAGGATAGCTTGCGCGCAGGATTTCGAGTTCTTTGTAAAGATCTTCAGCTAATCTCTCAGCCGCGTTTCCACTTGTTTGCTGAACAAAAATGACAGATGGAGCACAGGGATAGAGCTGATCCCAGGCGGTGACATCATTTGCCAGATGCCGAATGAGACGTGCTGTGCCGTTTTGGGTAAGATAATCCTGAGAGATCCAGACAAAGCCCAAGTTATGTGGAGATGCCAGGGGCTGTTCAATGTTGAAATTCCATTTACGATAGTACTCGCACTGTTGTTTGATTAGCTCTATATGGGGTTGTATGCGCTTCTCATCAACGATTTCAATACAGGCCGCGGCTTTGCTGTCTACCTGGTAAATGGAATGAGCCAAAAGTCTGGCAACTTCCAGTACTTCTGAACCACAGATGATCCATTGACTTGTTCTGGCCAGCAGACATTTACATATAAAAACGATCATCTGCGCGGGTACGAATTGCTGATAGTGGGCTCCAACCAGACGTAAACTAAAGTGATGACTGGCATGAGAGGGTTCATCATCGTTTTGTAAATGACGATACCAGGTATCCAGGGACCTTTCATTTCCCAGCTCGATTTTCAGAAGCTGGTAGATGCGGTCACGAGTTAATGATTTGAGTGTTTCCTCCAGACCAGATGTGAATATCTCCTGAGAGAAGCGGATCGCTTTTCCGCAATGAGACAGCAGCTCACGGCGCAGGGGATACATTTCATCACTCCAGAGCTTTACCAGGTTTTCAATGAGCGCGACCTGATGCTCGATTTTGCGGGGATGAAGATAGGTTTCCGCGTTTTTGCGCAGAGTATCTGCTGCCGCCAAAACCATTTCCGCGTTTAAAGTGGCTTCCTGCGGTATATCACAAAGGAAAAAATCGGGTCTGGATTCGTCCGGCATAGCAGCACGTTTTTAAGTGAGAAAAGTTAATGATGATGATGGCAGCATCCACCTCCGCAGCAGCATCCGCCGCCTCCACGATGAGAACAGGATTCATCGCCGCAGGCTGAGCCGCCTTGATTAGAACTGGAACTGAAAACGGAGAGCTTTTTCTCCATCTTTTTTGAACCGCATTGCGGACAGCGTACCTCATAGTTTTGACGAGGAACTAAAATTTCTGTTTCCGCACCGCATTTGCCGCAGATAAATTCGTAAATAGGCATCTTTTTTCTTTCTAAGGGAGGAGTTAAGGCTCCCAAATACTCAAAAAGGATACACTTAAATCGGAAGAAACTCAATTCACAATCTGCTTTAGATATTTAAAAAATATATCATCATATCTTGATGTGTTGATTTTTTTATTGCTTTCTTCAATTTTTTTGTTTTAATTGAAAGCGATATGGATGAGTTTTCATATTTAACGGAGATTTTGAAACAGCGGGTTCTTATTCTGGATGGAGCTATGGGAACAATGCTGCAGCGGCGGCATTTGACTGAAGCAGACTTCCGGGGAGATCGTTTCAAAGACCATGCCTGTATGTTGGCCGGCAATAACGATATTCTGTCTCTGACACGGCCGGAAATCATTGCGGACATTCACCGCCAGTATTTAGAAGCCGGAGCGGATATCATTGAAACCAATACATTCAGTTCCAACGCGATATCTCAGGCAGACTACCAATTAGAAGGGATCGCGCAGGAAATGTCCGAAGTCGGTGTCCGCATCGCGCGTGAGACAGTAGATGCTTTTATGAAAGAGCATCCGGAGCGCCGTTGTTTTGTCGCGGGAGTACTGGGACCTACCAACCGGACCTCATCCATGTCGCCAGACGCGAATAATCCAGGATACCGTGAGGTGACTTTTGATCGGTTGGTTTCCATCTATATGGAACAGACAGAATCTCTTATTCGTGGAAAAGCCGATTTGATCCTGGTAGAGACCGCGTTTGACACATTGAATGTAAAAGCGGCTTTGTTTGCCATTGAAAATATTTTCCAACAGCAGAGAACACGCTTGCCGGTAATGGTTTCCGTAACACTTTCCGATGCAAGCGGACGCACTCTTTCCGGTCAAACATTGGAGGCTTTTTGGAATTCTATATCCCACGCGAATCTGTTTTCTGTGGGCATGAACTGTGCTTTGGGCGCGGCAGAACTCCGACCGCATATTCGTGAGTTATCCTCCTTAGCAACTGATATATATATATCTTGTCATCCGAACGCGGGATTACCGAATGCTTTTGGCGAGTACGATGTCACTCCGGAACAAAACGCGGAAATCGTGGGAGATTTTGTTCGTCAGGGCTGGGTCAATATCGTTGGTGGATGCTGCGGAACGAACCCGGATTTTATTCGTGCTATTGCTGAAAAAGTTCAGGGAGTGCCTCCCAGAAAGTTAGCACCCCGTGAACATGTTACCCATTTGAGCGGTTTGGATCCGCTGACGATCACTCCGTCGATGAATCTGATCAATGTGGGTGAAAGGACCAATGTGGCCGGATCCAAAAAATTCCTCCGATTGATTCAGGAAGGGCATTTTGAAGAAGCTCTTTCGGTCGCTTGGCATCAGGTTGAGAACGGGGCTAAGATCATTGATGTCAACATGGACGATGGTTTGCTGGATGCCAAGAAATCAATGCATGACTTCTTGAATCTGATAGGCTCTGAACCCGAAATCGCGCGAGTCCCGGTGATGGTGGACAGTTCTAACTGGGATGTGATCGAAACCGGTCTAAAGTGTTTGCAGGGTAAAGGCATTGTCAACTCTATCAGCTTGAAAGAAGGAGAAGAAGTATTCCTGGAGCATGCCCGGAAGATCCGCCGCTATGGTGCTGCTGTGGTCGTGATGGCTTTTGATGAAAAAGGACAAGCGGTCACGTTAGAACGAAAGATCGAGATATGTACTCGCGCTTACCACTTGCTGACAGAGAAAGCAGGATTCCCGCCGGAAGATATCATTTTTGATCCCAATGTGCTGACGATCGGTACCGGAATGAAGGAACATGATAATTACGCGGTTTGGTTCATTGAGGCGGTACGGTATATCAAAAAGAATCTGCCTTATGCCAAAACCAGCGGAGGAATCAGTAATTTATCTTTTGCGTTTCGAGGCAATAATGTCATTCGTGAGGCGATCCATACTGTGTTTCTTTATCATGCGGTGCAGGCCGGTTTGGATATGGCTATTGTCAACGCGGCACAGTTAGGTGTTTATGAAGATTTAGAGCCGGAATTTCGTAAATTGACAGAGGATCTTGTTCTAAACCGTACTGACCAAGCAGCAGAAAAACTTCTCAAATACGCGGAGACAACAGGACTGACAGGATCCGCCAAAGGAAAAGAGAATACGGATACATGGAGAAAGCTTCCAGTCAAAGAAAGACTTTCAATGTCTTTAGTAAAAGGTATAACGGATTTTTTGGAATCTGACATACAAGAGGTCAGCACTCTTTATCCAGATCCGGTAAAGATTATTGAAGGTCCCCTCATGGATGGGATGAAGCGAGTGGGAGAGCTGTTTGGAGACGGTAAAATGTTTTTGCCCCAAGTGGTGAAGAGCGCTCGTGTGATGCAGAAAGCAGTCAACATCCTGACCCCGTTGATCAATGACAGTTCGTCGTTGAAATCACAGACCAAGAAAAAGGTTCTGATGGCGACAGTAAAAGGCGATGTTCATGATATCGGTAAGAATATCGTGGGTGTCATCCTTAAGTGCAATCATTATGAAGTTATAGACTTGGGAGTGATGGTCCCGTGTGAGGATATCATCAAAGCAGCCAAAGAACATCAGGTGGATGCTGTGGGATTGAGCGGATTGATCACCCCGTCTCTGGCTCAGATGGAACATGTGGCAGAAGAAATGCAGCGGGCCGGATTCAAGATTCCCCTGATCGTAGGAGGTGCGACAACCAGCGAGGTTCATACAGCTGTGAAGATCGCGCCTTTATATGATTATCCGGTAGTCCATGTGTCGGACGCGTCACTCATATCCAATGTTCTGGAGAATCTTTTTAATCATAAAAGCTATCACATTGCTGTGCGTGATCTGCGTATCAAACAGGCTAAATCGAGGAAAGAATATGAAGAAGCATTGGCACGCAGAGTGCTTATTCCTATTGAACAAGCGAGGGGTAATGCCTTCAAATCCGCACCGGATTATGTACCTGTGAAACCTGCGTTTGAAGGGATTCGGGAGTTTACACCTTCAATCGAGGAACTATTGCCTTTGATCGATTGGACGTTCTTCTTCCATGCTTGGGAGATCCGCGGACACTACCCGCAGATCCTCGAAAAGCCGGAAGCCTTGGAATTGTATAATGACGCGCAGCTTCTGGTTAAGAAGATGATTTCTGAAAACAGGATCCATCCTAAAGGTGTGCTGGGGTTCTTTCCGGCGTATAGTCAGGGAGACAGCATCGTGATTTGTGATAAGTATGTATTGCCGACATGGCGACAGCAGATACCCCAACCGAAAGGAGAACACAATCTGGCTTTGGCGGATTTTATTCTGCCTAAAGGCGGAGTCCCGGATTGGATCGGAGCCTTAGCGGTCACAGCCGGAACCGGGATCGGGGAACTGGCTCAGCAATTCCATGACGAAGGCGATGATTACAATTCTATTTTAACAAAGACAATAGGGGATCGTTTCGCGGAGGCTTTTGCAGAGTATGTGCATCAGAAAGCTCGTGAAGCCTGGGGATGCCCGGATGATCCGGAGAGAGGGATCCGTCCTGCTCCCGGATATCCCAGCAGTCCGGAACATTCACAAAAGGAATTGATTTTCAAGTTATTGGAAGTTCCTCAGCGAGTTGGGATAACTTTGACGGAATCTTATATGATGAATCCGGCCAGTTCGGTTTCCGCCTGGCTGTTCAGTCATCCTCAAGCTCAGTATTTTGATGTTGCCGCTATAGGCGATGATCAAAAAGCTCAGATGGTTCCAGGTCAATGGTGAATAGGATCAATCCAAAAAGACATTATCCATAAAGCGTATCCAGCGGCGGTTCTTGATGCAGTACAATTTAGAATCATTGCGGATAAAGAGTCGCTGGTTGGATGCGATGGGTGATGTTTTATGATGGGGTTCATCCATTTTAAGACAGGCGATTATTTCAAAGTGATCGCCTGTTCCTGCGATAAAAACAGTTCCTTTGCTGCTAATACAGTAGATTTTATGATCCGCGGCCAACAGAGGGGAATCATAAGTCTCAGATAGATCGAATTGTCCTGACCAGAGCAGCTTTCCTGTTTTTGCGTTTCGACAAGTCAGCGTGGCCGGATCTTCCAGACAATACAGTTTTTCTTCGTAATAGACCGGCAAGACTTGTTTTGACAGAGAACCTGTTTTTATTTCCCAGAGGATATCCTCTTTTTTCAGGTCGTTTTTGATGGTTTCCGGCTTAATGGCGATGATTCGTTTTTCTGCGATAATGGGGATGATCATGATTTCCTGTTCCGCGGCGGGAACAGCCGGAATAAGAGAATTGCTGGAAGACGGCCATTCATATTTCCAGATGAGGCTGCCGTCTTTAGGTGAAAGCGCGATCGTTCCGCTCGGATAAGAAAGGATCAGCTGTTGTGTGGACGTATTAGAATAGGAAAGAAGAGAACATTCACCCGTTGATTTTACTGTTGATATTTCCTTTATCCATAGGAAATGACCTTCTTCGGCGTTGAGGCATATCAGCAGAAGTTGATGTTCTTTCTCTGTTTCCGCAATAAGATAGAGTTTTTCATCGTATAATAAGAAACAGGAATGCTCAAAAGAGAGTTTTTGAGAGATATGTGATTCTTTATTTAAGTTTTTGCTCCAAAGAGTATCTCCGTCATGATTGAAAGCGGCCACATCTCCGGTCCTAAAGAATGCCCAGACACATCGGGGATTCGCAATAGGGGGAATGGATGTAAGAGAGTCTAAAAGTGATTTGTTCTCTTCATCTTCTATCCGGCTGATCTCATTTTCCCAGACGGTCGTGCCATTCTTCATGGCAATATCAAGAAGCAAAATTCGACCAAAAGAACCGGAACTTGTGATAAATATGTTGGTATTATAGATAGCGGGTGTGGAATAGTTATCACCCGGCAAAGAAATATTCCAGACGATATTGGTTTTATCAGACCATTCGACAGGCAAGTCGGTTGTTGTCGTAGATCCGTTCATATCCGGGCCTCGCCACTGTCTCCAACCTTGAGCAATGATTTCTCCATCAATGGATAAAAGTGTAATCAGAATGAACAGGAATATGTTTTTTCTTATCATAACACAGCAGGGAGAATGCTAACAAATTTCATTTTTATAACAAAGCAAAGAACTGCCAGAGAAGAAAATTATAAAAAAAGAAGATCAGATGTTGACTTTACCGGGGGACAGAGTTAACATCAACTCCAGCTTGAATGCACTAACTTATGATGAATAGACGCATAAACAGAGGGAATAAAGCATTTACACTGATTGAACTGTTGGTGGTAATTGCTATTATTGCGATTTTGGCAGGAATGATTCTTCCTGCTCTTTCCAAAGCAAAGGAAAAAGCGCAACGTACAACGTGTGTCAGTAATTATAAACAGATATTGCTGGCCATGCTGATGTATTCTAATGACAGTGATGATCGTATGCCGTGGCCCAATTGGGGAACGGCTGCGGAAGCGCAACCAGATGGTTGGCTGTTCACTTACAAATATGGCGCAAATGGTTCAAAGAGAGCGGATACTCGTAAGTCACTGACTTCTGATGCAGCTCTGAATCTGGCTAAGACAAATTACAGTGCCGGTCTTTACTGGCAATACACAAAATCTCAAAAAGTCTATCAATGTCCGAAAGATAAACCGGCGAATGATCCTAAATTCTTTGATCGTCCGAATCAGCTGTCCACTTATGTGATGAACGGTGCTGTTTGCGACTTTGGCGGTCGCAGTCAATCTTTCAAGTTATCCACTTTCAGACCAACTGCTTATGTCTTTTGGGAGCCTGATGCCAAGTTGGATGCCGATGGTCGTACGATCAGTGTGTATAATGACGCATCCAGTTTTCCAAGTCCTTCCAGTGGTGAAGGTATCAATGACTGGCACAGCGGTGGCGGCATTGTTGGGAATTTCTCAGGTTCTTCTGCCTTTATTTCAAAGAAAGGTTTTGTGGAAGAGGGCAGTTATGCGCCCAGTCTCCTCTGGTGTGTTCCTAATGACCAGTACGGTGGAGCCGGCAGCAAGAATCCGTCGTAATTTGAGTTATCTCTCAGAGAGAGGATAATATGAAAGAGTCATTCTATACGGGATGACTCTTTTTTGTTTATAAATTACCTGCATGAAGCTTTTTTATTTTCGCGATAAAGGAGTTTTGTTAGAATACACGCATGAGGTTAAAACTGATGAAGAGGTTGATTTCTTATGTGGTGGCGTTAAGTGCGTCTGCCATGATTTTGAATGCGACAAATGTTTGCGCAGCGGACATATCCGCAGAGTCAAAAGGTACATGGATCTGGTATCCAGGCGATTATGAAATATGGCTGGGGAATGAGATGAATAATCGCCGCACAGAGCGTGGCTCATTCTATCCGCCTTATCTGTGGAGGATCGACAGCGCCTATCCCATCGTTGAGTTTAGGAAAAGCGCAAAACTGACCCAGCCTGAGACGATCGAAATATGCG
>JAEENR010000050.1 GCA_016283885.1 Verrucomicrobiota bacterium | reverse complement strand
AAACGACAAGGTGCTGGATCCAATCGAGCGTCTCAGCTCGCGTCCCAATATCGGCGTGCTTTGCTACGCGGTCATCACGATGATGGGCAATGAATTTGTTCCGGGTGAATTTGCCGACATGGAATCCAAAGACTGTCTGCTGGGCAAGGGCGAATTCCCTGACGGATTATGCGCTTACCTGAGCGGCGAGAAGATGGTCTCGAAAAAGACTCCTCCCTGCTTCATCTGGAACACTCTGGAAGATGACGACGTGGCTGTGGAAAACGCTCTGGACTTTGCCCAGGCGCTTCGCAAAAACTCGATCCCCTTCGCGCTGCATGTTTATGAAAAAGGCGGCCACGGATACTCACCCATCGAGTGGAAAAACGTGGACGGCAAGCCTCAGCTGACCGGCAAGGAGCCGCATCCCTGGGCTAAAGACTTGATCGAGTGGCTCAAGATCCGTCACTTTGTGGAATAATCAGAGATCGGTATGGGCAGACGTAAATACAGTTTCAAATCCGTGCTGCTTCGGGTACTGGGGACATTGTTTGTCCTGTACGTCCTGATCGGATTCGTATGCTGGCTGCGGCTGGACAGCATCATGTTCCATCCGCAGGACACCGTGTTCCCCGAACAGCTGAAGGAACAGCTTTTCGATCTGGAATGGAACGGTGAAAAGATTTCCTGTCTGTACCTGAAAAATGAAAACGCCTCCAAAACGATCCTCTACAGCCACGGCAACGCGGAGGACATCGCCAGCCGCAACTGGATCTTTCAGGAATATGTGAAGAACGGTTTTTCCGTGATGGCTTATGACTATCCGGGCTACGGTTTCAGCAGCGGCCGTCCCACCGAGGCCGGTGTTTATGGCTCGGCGGACGCGGCCTATCTCTACCTGACGGAAAAGCTCGGCATCCGTCCGGCAGACATCGTTGTTTACGGCCGCTCCATCGGAAGCGGTCCTTCGCATTATCTGGCCGAAAAATATCCCGTCGGCGGACTGGTCATCGAATGCGGTTTCACCAGCATCGTCCGTGTGGGCGTAAACCACAGCATCTTTCCCTTTGACGCTTTTCCCAACATCAAGCGGATACAAAACATTCACTGCCCTGTCCTGTACTTCCACGGTGAACAGGATACGACCGTTCCTTTCTGGCACGGCGAAAAAATGTACTCGCTGGCCAACGAACCCAAACAGAGTTTATGGGTTCCCAACTGCGGCCACAGCAATATCATCCAGACTGTTCCTGATGATTACTGGAAAACATTGAAAGACTTCATCAACAATTTAGATACAATAAACAAAAAATAAATATGAATAAAATTTTCACGATCCTTTTCTGTTCGGCGCTTCTGAGTTTTTCCTCCTACGCGCAATCTCCCGACGGCACCAGCCAGTATCAGCCTTTCGCTCCGGACGGTATCCCATTCTGTGTGGCGAAGACACCCTGGCAGGTGGAAGAACGCGGCAATCACCGTGCGATCGTTCATATCCCCGGAGACGCAAAAAACGCGGATGCCGTCCGTGTGGAACTGCCCTGGAGACGCCCCGACCTGAGACCTGAAACCAAGGGTATCATCGTGATAGACAGTCTGACCAGAGCGCGCATCCGCGAAGTGACGGCTGCGGACTTTTCCTCAGAGAAAGCGACCATCGTTTTCCGGCCCAGCGGCAACCCGGATTACGAAATCTATTATCTGCCCTATCACTACCGCTGGGATTGGGATGATGCCCGCTACGGCGAGCCGTGGAATGATTATCTGCCGCTGACCTACCTGGGCAACACCAACTGGCTCCGGGCTCTGTCTCAAAACAAGACCACTCTTCCTACCGCAAAGGTGGAGCGTTTTGAGAGCCGTACCGAGTTTGACGCTTTCACCCCGATGGGACTGGCCGCTACCCAGAAAGAAATGAATGATCTGGCAAAGGAATATACGGAGAATCCCGTCCTCTTTCTGGAAGACCGCGCTTTCCCGATCCGCCTGGAGCATCAACTGCCCGTCCGCTGGATCCAGAACGGGCAACACACGCATTTCAAAGGCACTGCTCTGCGCAATGAATACTACGTCTGGCAGATCGGAGCCTGGGCCGCTCACGGCGCGATCACGAATGTCCAGCTTCAGTTCTCTGATCTGACCTCTGCCGACAGCGAGGCCCGGATCGCCAAAAAAGAGATCACCTGCTTTAATCTGGAAGGCACGAACTGGGACGGCAACCCGATCCGCTTCAATGTGGATATACCCGAAAGAAAAGTGCAGGCACTTTGGTGCGGCGTGCAGATCCCGGAAGACATCGTCCCCGGCACTTATACCGGCAAGATCACCTTTACTGCGAACAATGCCAAGACCGGCAAACCTGTTCCGCCGCAGATCTTGAACATCAGTATTGATGTGCAGGAGAAGACCATCGCCGACAAAGGCGACAGCGAACTGTGGCGGCACTCCCGTCTGCGCTGGCTCAATTCCACATTGGGAATGGACAACCACCCGGTGGCACCCTTCGGCGCGATGGAGGTCAAAGGCAATCTCATTCAGGCCACAGGCAAATCTCTGAGGCTCGCCAAGAACGGTCTGCCTCAAAGCATCCTCATCAATGATCGTCAGGTGCTGAATTCCACCATCAATTTCATCGTTAAAATCAAAAACAAAGCTATCACCTTCGCCGCGGAGGATCTCACCATTCAGCAGGACGATGACGGCCTTGTCACCTGGACGGCTGATTCCGAGCAAAACGGCATCATCTTCCGCTGCCGGGGCTATATGGAATATGACGGCTACATCCATTATAATATCACCGTCTCTTCCGAGACCGATGTCAAGATAGATGATGTCCAGCTTGTGACCAACTACACACCCTACGCCTCGGAATATTTCATGGGCGCGGGCTTCTCCGGCGGCAGACGGCCCACCGAATACTCCAAAGACTGGAACGGCCCCTGGGACAGCTACTGGATCGGCAATGAACTGGCCGGCCTGCACACTGAATTTCTGGGCGGCACTTATCACGGGCCGCTGATCAATGAATACAAACCCGAACCGGCTCCCTCCTGGAACAATGGCGGGAAAGGTCTGTTGACTTTGACCTCGAACGATCCGGTCGCCGTCAAGGCCGGCCGTGTGACGATCCTCAAATCCGGAGCCAGAGTCCTGGTTTCCACCGGCGGATTCGATCTCAAGAACAGTGAGAAGGATTTCGAGTTTGCCCTGCTGATCACTCCGCTCAAGCCGCTCAATACAGCCAAACATTTTTCCGAGCGCTACTACCACGCCGATCCTTCCGGCTTTGATGAAGCCGCCGGGGAAGGTGCCAATGTGGCCAATATCCATCACGCCCGATCCCTCAATCCCGTGATCAATTATCCTTTCCTCGTCCGGCAGCCGCTGATCGATTTTGTCGCCAAACAGCATGAACACAGCCGCAAAGTCAAACTCTACTACACCATCCGCGAGCTGACCACGCACACCGTTGAAGTCTATGCCCTCAAGAGCCTCAATCATGAAGTATTCCTGGGCGGGGCCGGCTATGGCATCCCCTGGGACTGCGAGCATTTGATAGACGACTACAAACCCGCCTGGTACACTCCGCTGCCCGGAGAGACCTCCGATGCCGCTCTCGTCCTGAATCCCTTCTCACGCTGGATCAACTACTATCTGGAAGGTCTGGACTGGATGATGAAGAACTACAAAATAGACGGCATCTACATGGACGATGTCACCTTTGACCGGCCTGTCCTCAAACGGATGCGCAAGATCATGTACGCCAATAATCCCGGCGCGCTTATTGATCTCCACTCTCACCGCCAGTACTCCGCCGGCCCCATGAACCAGTACACCGGCTTCTTCCCCTACGTGGACCGTCTCTGGTTCGGTGAAGGCTTCCTTTATAACCAGATGAATCCCGATGAATGGTTCGTTACCTTCTCCGGGATCCCCTTTGGCGTCATGAGCGAGATGCTTCAGGACGGCGGCAACCGGTTCCTCGGTATGGTTTACGGCGCAACGGCGCGTCACTCCTACGGTCCATTCTCGCCCGTTCCTGTTTGGGATCTCTGGAAATCCTTCGGCATCGAAGACGCCAAAATGATCGGCTACTGGAACGACTTCTGCCCTGTGCGGACCGACAATCCCATTGTCAAAGCCACCGCCTATGTCAAACCGGGCAAAACACTGGTCTCCATCGGCAACTTTGATACTCAGGAACAGGAAGCCCGTCTGAGCATTGACTGGCAAGCCCTGGGTCTGGATCCCGAAAAAGCGCGGATCACCGCTCCCGAAGTGAAAGACTTCCAAAGCGCCCGTTCTTTCAAAGCCGATGAGCCCATCCCCGTCAAACCCAAGGAAGGCTGGCTTCTCATTATTGAGGAATAAACAAATAAAGAGACGAGGCGTTCAAACCTCGTCTTTTTGTCACTTTGTCAACGGCCCGGAAACACGGTCTGGATAGGGAAAGTCCTTATTCTTAGAGTCTGAAAAAAGAAAAGTTGTTCGACTGAGTTATAACCTATACTATTGTATTTGTTCTTTTTATCTTATTGGTTTCTATTTCATTCTAAAACAATATTCTAAGTTCAATCTGGTTCATTCATATAATCATTTCCATATTCTTTGTATACCTTGTATGACTCTTTAAATTTAGGGTCTAATTCCATTAATATGTCTCTCCATTGCCTTAGTGAACCTCTCCTAAAGCGACAATAACATTCTCCATTTTTCCCAACAATTATAAAATACTGTTCCACCAATAAACATACATATTCCTCGGTATAAACAGAATCATTTTTTTTATATTCTGTTTTGACAATCGCATATTTTCTAGGACCACGTGGTTCTCTATATACAATATCTATATCAGAAAAAAAATTTTTTGCTTCTTCCCCTTCTATGATGATAGACGGCTTGATTTTTTTGCATTCTGAAAGTAACAAACTCCAATTATGCTCAACTGAATATAATGTTGCTTTTGAAGAAATGTCACAAAAGGAAACAGATTTAACATTTTTAAGTTTGAATGCCAAATCGGATTTATACTTCATTTCAACAATGCTAACAGTACACCACACTACTGAGATAAACACCACACCCATCAACAAAAATGTTAATAATATATTTTTTAAAAATTTCATTTTGATGAATGATATTTTTTGAAGATTAATTTTCTTTTTCAACATGAAAAAAGA
>JAEENR010000049.1 GCA_016283885.1 Verrucomicrobiota bacterium | reverse complement strand
TAAAAATAAGGAAATATGTTTCAAAAAAGCCATTTTACTTTTCAAGAGCTTTCCGGGCTTTTGCCGCCTCCGCCTTTTCTTTGGCGGCTTCACGTCCCGCAATGCGTTTCTTCAGAACTTCCAGGCGTTCACGGGCTTTAGGGGCGTAAGGAGAATCCGGATCCTTGATCAGCACTTCGTTGTAATAGATCACAGCGCTCTGATAACGGTGATATTTCTCATAGAACTTGGCCACGATGAAACTGCCGCGAGCCTGTTCCGTGCGCATTTCAATGATATTCTCACGAGCCTGCGGGATCCTGGAATCTTCCGGAAACAGTGAAATGAAATCATTATAAGTCTCGATCGCACGCACTGTCGCACCTTGATCATATTCCGCTTCAGCGCTTTGCATACGATTCACCTCACCGGCCTGCCAGAGGGCCTCCGCCGCGATACGTGGACGATCGCTGTAACGATCCGCGGCTTTCACATAAGCTTCAGACGCCTTTAAATAGCTCTTCTGCTTTTCGCGGGCTTTGCCGATGCTCATTTGAGCCTCCGGTCCGATCGTATCATGATAAGGAGCCTTTTGGACGATCTTCTCGTACAGCTTGGAAGTACGCTCCATGGAGGGACCGATCGGGATATACCCCCACAGCTTGAACCATTGCCCCGCCAGAAAGCGGTTGGCGATCATCAGCTGACGCTCCACTACTTCATTATATCCCTCATACTTAGGATATTTCTCCAGCAGGAGCTGATACTGTTTGAAAGCGCGTTCATCCATCCGGCGTTCTTCCAGACAACGAGCCAAAAGATACTGCGCGCGAGGCGCATAGTCCGAAAGAGGCCAGTGACGGACGACACGTTTGGCCGCCTTCTGTGCCACAAAGAAATCCTTTTGAGCGAAAGCGGTTTCGGCCACTTCCATCTGATCCGCGGCGCGGGTCCGCTCCCACTTGTTTCCGCCTACCGGTTCATAACTCCATCCTTCACCCGGACGATAAACAAGGGGTGCGGGACATCTGGAAGGAATACTCACAACCAGTGCCACGATCAGCGCCAACAACATGAACCAGCGACTCATAACAAAATCAAAAATACCTTACCTTTTAAAACAAGTCAATCAAACCTTACTTTGTGTGCGCAATGATATTGTCCGCGAACTGTGAGCATTTGATCTCCGTTGCGCCTTCCATCAAACGCGCGAAGTCATAAGTCACTTTCCTGGAAGCGATCGCGCCATTCAACCCTTTAATGATCAGATCCGCGGCTTCCGTCCAGCCCAAATAGCGGAACATCATCTCACCGCTCAGGATCACGCTGCCGGGATTCACCTTATCCAGATTCGCATACTTAGGCGCGGTCCCGTGGGTCGCCTCAAAAATGGCATGACCCGTGGTGTAATTGATATTTCCGCCCGGCGCGATACCGATCCCGCCGACCTGCGCAGCCAAAGCATCCGACAGATAATCCCCGTTCAGATTCAGGGTGGCGATAACGGAGAAATCCTCCGGCCGTGTCAGCACCTGCTGCAGGGCGATGTCCGCGATGGCGTCCTTTATCAGGATGGCCCCCTTTTCCAAAGCCGCCTTCTGTTCCTGATTGGCCGCGTCCTCTCCCTGTTCCTTCTTGGTCTTGTTCCAGCGTGCCCAGGTATAAACTTTATCACCAAAGAATTTTTCCGCGCACTCATATCCCCAGTCACGAAAAGCACCTTCCGTGTACTTCATGATATTGCCCTTGTGAACGATCGTCACACTCTTGCGTCCCTCGCGCAGGGCATATTCGATCGCCGCCTTGACCAAACGTTCCGTTCCCGGCTGAGAAACCGGCTTGATACCCACGCCGATCATCGAAGCCGCTTCTTTGCCGAAACGGATCTTGTCATAATCCTTGGGGAACTCTCTCTTGATGAAATCCAGCACCTTCTGCGCTTCAGGCGTACCGGCCACATATTCGATCCCGGCATAAATATCCTCCGTATTCTCGCGGAAGATCACCATGTTGACTTTTTCGGGATGTTTCACCGGACTGGGCACCCCGGTGAAATACTGCACGGGACGCAGACAAACATACAGATCCAGCATCTGACGCAATGCCACATTCAAGGAGCGGATCCCTCCGCCAATAGGGGTCGTCAGAGGTCCCTTGATACCCACCAGATATTCACGAAACGCCTCCACCGTATCATCCGGCAGCCAGGTGTCGAATTTTTCCTTGGCTGCACCGCCGGCGAAAACCTCGAACCAGGCGATCTTGCGTTTGCCGCCGTAAGCCTGTTCCACTGCCGCGTCAAAAACACGCTGACTGGCCGCCCAAATATCCGGACCGGTACCGTCGCCGCGAATGAACGGGATCACAGGATGATCCGGTACATTCAGTTTGCCGTTTATGATTTGGATCTTGTCGCCTTGGGGCGGTGTCACTGTTGTATATTTCATCTGATATGTCGTTTTAAAATTAAAATTGTCTTTCGGGTATCTTATTCAACTTTTGGAAGTGAAGCGTCACTTTCTCAAAAATAGTCTCTACGGTCAATCCGTACTTGGAGCGAAGTTCATCCGGTGTGGACGCGTGTTCCACGAATTTATCCGGCCAGCCGATCCGCACGATCGGCGTATGGATGTCATGATCATTCAAAAATTCCAGTACAGCGGCTCCGTAACCGCCCTTTATCACATGATCTTCTATCGTGATGACCAGGTCGGCTTCTTTGCCATAGAACAAAGTCAGATCCTCATCCAGCGGTTTGATGAACCGGGGATCGATGACGGCGGTATTATAACCTCTCAGAGAAAGTTCTTCCGCCGCTTGGACAGCCATGGTGTTCATATTTCCCAGTCCAAACAGAGCGATCTTCGGGGCGTTGTTCTTTTCCCATTCCTGAATAACTTCACCCTTGCCGATTTCCAGCAAAACAGGCATTTCCTTGATATCAACTCCCTCAGCGCTGCCTCTGGGATACCGGATCGCGACCGGCAGATTCTGGCGTGTCGCCGTATAGATCATATCCTGGAACTCATCCTCATTGCGGGGAGTCATCAGGATCATGTTGGGCAGCGGACGTAAAAATGAAATATCAAACAGACCGTGATGCGTCGGACCGTCATTGGCGGAAAGCCCTGCACGATCCATGCAGTAAACAACAGGCAGACGCTGCAATGCCGCGTCATGCATGATGCAGTCAAAAGCACGCTGCATAAAGGTAGAATAGACCGCGACTACGGGATGATATCCCATCGTGGCCATACCCGCCGCAAAAATAGCGGCATGTTCTTCCGCAATGCCCACATCAATATATTGATCGGGCAGTTCTCTTTCCAGAAGATCCAACCCTGTGCCGTTGGGCATTGCCGCCGTGATGCCAACCACCTTTTTATCGCTTTGGCAAATCTTGTACATCGTATCGCCAAAGACCTTTTGCCATGTGGGCGGTACCGGCTTATTGGGCTTGATGGCATGCCCGTCCGTAGGATCATAAGGCCCCGTACCGTGGAACCGGGACGGCTGCAGCATGGCCGGTTCAAAACCTTTTCCCTTCGTTGTGATGAT
Organism: Verrucomicrobiota bacterium; assembly: GCA_016283885.1. Classification (GTDB taxonomy): domain Bacteria; phylum Verrucomicrobiota; class Verrucomicrobiia; order Limisphaerales; family UBA1412; genus UBA1412. The sequence continues at coordinate 1,986 of JAEENR010000049.1, read as the reverse complement.
GTGCAGGACGATGGGCGAATCACATTCTTTGGCAAACTGGAGCGCGCGTATCAGCGTCGGGATGTCATGTCCATCCATCGGCCCCAGATACTTGAACCCCATATCCTCAAAGAAAGAACTGCTGGCACTGCCGCCTTTTCCGCCCGTGTCACCCACTTCCGGATCCTCCATATCCTCAGGAAAAACCGGAGCGATCTGCGTCTCGTTTGGACGCATTGAAATAGAAGTGACCGCCAGTTTGAAAGCCTCGCCTGTTTTGGTGGATATCCTCTTTGCCAAGTTGGCATGCTGATCGGGCAGTTTGTTCAGCCAGCGCTCGAATTCCTTTTGCAGTTTGTTGAACGTCGGCCTCATCAGCAGACGATTCAAATAACTCGCGATCGCGCCTACATTGCGGTCAATGCTCCACTTGTTGTCATTGAGGATCGCGATAAATTTTTTGGTACTGCTGGCGATATTATTCAGTGCCTCAAAAGAAATGCCGTTCGTCAAAGCCGCGTCGCCAAAGATCGCGATGACGTTTTCATCAGTTCCCCGCTTATCACGAGCCACAGCCATACCCAGTGCCGCGGAAAGTGCAGTCCCGGCGTGTCCCGCGCCGAAACAGTCATGCTCGCTTTCCGACCGCAGGGCAAAACCGCTCAGACCACCTGTCCTGCGGATCGTCGCGAAACGCTCTTTGCGTCCGGTCAGCAGCTTGTGGACATAGATCTGATGGCTGACATCCCAAAGGAATTTATCCTTGGGTGTTTCAAAAACACTGTGCAGTGCCAGTGTCAGCTCGACCACGCCCAGGTTGGAAGCCAGATGACCTCCATTGTTCGCTACGACCCGAACGATCTCCGTCCGGATCTCTGAAGCCAGTTCCACCAGTTGTTCCGGTGTGAGTTTCCTCACATGCTCCGGCATATTTACCATATCTAAATAACGGCTCATGACTCCTTGGGTTCCTTGAGTTCAAGCTGACCATTTTTTTCCATCAGCTCTTTGATTTTTCCTTCGGCTTCCTGCAGACGTTTTTCGCAAGCGGCAACCAGCTTCATTCCCTCACCATAGCGGGTGATCATCTCTTCCAGACCTAAGGTTCCCGACTCCATTTCACCCACAAGAACACGGAGTTTTTCTAAAGTTTCTTCAAAGTTTGCGTCTGCTTTCATAAGCAATCAACTACTCCTGGTAGCGGTAAATAAACATTCCATCACGAAGTTTCGGCTCGAACCAGGTGCTCTTGGGCGGCATGATCTCGCCCTGATCCGCGATCTGCATCACTTCCTCGATCTGGGTCGGGAACATTGAAAACGCACAGGCATATTCTCCCGAAGAGACCAGGCGCTCCAGCTCCGCGGAACCGCGGATCCCGCCCACGAATGCGATCCGTTTGCTGGTGCGGGGATCGTCAATGCCCAGCATCGGACTCAGAACCTGACTTTGCAGCAGCTGCACATCCAGATGATCCGTCAGCTTTCCGCCGGAAACCAGATTTTCCTTGAACTTTAATCCGTACCATTGACCTCCAATGAAAAGGCCGACTTCCTTGGAATGAGCCGGTTTATCAAAAGATTTCGGCTGAAAATCGAAAACCGTTTCCAGCTTCTTCAGAAACTCACTCTGACTCAATCCATTCAGATCCTTGATCACACGATTGTACGCCAGGATCTGCATCTGATCATGAGGAAAGATCACCGCCAAAAAATAACCGCTGGCGTTCGCGCCCTTGCGGGACTGGTAGATACGAGCCGCTGCCGCGCTGCGGTGATGACCGTCCGCGATATACAGCGCCGGCATCCGTGCGAAAATGTCCTCGATCGTTTTCAGCTTCTCCTTATCAGAGATCACCCAGGCTTCATGGCGCACCCCATCCACACCGGTAAAATCGACCACCGGAGTCTCCGCCGCCTTTTCCGCGAAAAGCGCGTTCAGTGTCGCGTTGGAAGGATAGGTCAAAAATGCCGGCCCCGTCTGGGCTCCAAGAGCTTCTATATGACG
>JAEENR010000048.1 GCA_016283885.1 Verrucomicrobiota bacterium | reverse complement strand
GCAAGCCGTTTATCAACGGGGTATCCACTCATGGCACAGGCTGTACGTTTTCCTCGGCCATTACCGCCTTTCTGTGCCGTGGTTTTTCGCTGGAAGAGTCCGTGAACCGTGCCAAAGAATATGTCAATCGTGTGATAGGCGACTCGGTTCGGATCGGCCGTCACTATGCGCTCAACTGGTTTGGGCAACACTAAATTCTGTCAAGACAGATGATCGTTCGAGTCGCAACGGAAATCGCTTTGAATAAGTTCTTCGATTACGAAGTGCCTCCGCAAATGGAGCGCCTGATCAGTATCGGCAGCCGGGTCAAGATCCCTTTTGGTCACCGCGAAGTCCTGGGCTATGTGACAGAGGTCATCGAAAAAACGACTCTGACGGCACCATCCGGGGAAGGAATGCTGCCCGGCACGGAAGTCCCGGTCAAACTCAAACGCATCATCAAAGTCATCGGCGAACAAAATTTGATCACGCCCAAGGTGATGGCGCTGGCGGTCTGGATGGCCGGTTACTACTGCTGTTCTGTGGAAGTGGCGCTGAGGAGCCTGCTGCCCAAAATGGTCTGCCGTGAGCAGGAAGGCTGGAAAAAACAGCTTTATATCCGCTACAATCAAGGAGTTCCCGAGCCGGATAAACTGACCAAAAGACAGAAGGAAGTTTTAGATTTTATCCAGCAGAAGCGGGAACTGCCGCTGACGCAGCTGACAACGGAGATGGGTTGCACCTCCGACATCGTGCGCCGTTTGGAAAAGACGGGCAAGGTCACTCTGGCTCCGCTCAAAATCCTGCGCGATCCCTACGCCAACCTGGAACTGATTCCCACTCAACCCCGCAAACTGAACCCTGCACAGGAAACCGCGCTGCGCCAAATCGTCTCCGCCATGGACGCGAAGGACCGCGGCCAGGTGAAACCGTTTTTGCTTTTTGGGGTGACCGGCAGCGGTAAAACGGAAGTCTATCTGCAAGCCATCGCCCACGCGCTGGAAAAGGGGCAGGGCGCGATCGTTCTGGTTCCAGAGATATCTCTGACCCCGCAGACGGTGGAACGCTTCAAAGCCCGTTTTGCGGAAGGACCGCTCCGTACCCAGGTAGCCGTTCTGCACAGTCATCTTTCTGACGGAGAACGTCACGATGAATGGCATAAGATCCGCAAGGGGAATGCCCGCATCGTGATCGGAGCACGTTCGGCGGTCTTTGCGCCGGTGGATCCGCTGGGGGTCATCATCGTGGATGAGGAACATGAATACTCCTATAAACAGGAATCCGAACCTCGCTACAATGCCCGTGATGTGGCTGTGGTGCGCGCTCAAAAAGAGGATACGATCGTAGTCCTGGGCAGTGCCACTCCCAGCATGGAAAGCTATTATAACGCCCAGAAGGGCAAATACACACTTTTGACCCTGCCGCACCGGGTCGATAACATCAAAATGCCGGGTGTCCGCATCGTGAATATGAGTTCGGAAATGCGGATGGAAGGCGTACCGCAGTTTTCCACCATGCTCAAGGAAGCGATCCGGCTGCGTCTGGACGAGCACCAGCAGGTGATCCTGTTCCTCAACCGGCGCGGTTATGCCACTCAGCTCCAGTGTCCGGCCTGCGGCTATGTGGCTTATTGTCCTTACTGCAGTGTGGCTCTGACCTATCACCGCCGGGAGTGTCTGCTCAAGTGTCATATCTGCGGTTACCAGGTCAAAGCGCCTTACAACTGTCCCGAATGCAATGAGCCGGGCATCCGCTACAAAGGTACCGGGACTGAGCGTGTGGAGGAGACTCTGGCCAAACTTTTCCCCTTAGCCCGCATCCGCCGGATGGATACGGACACCTTGAAGAAAAAAGATGATTATCAAAAGATACTCCGGGACTTCGGGCTGGGGAAGATCGACATTTTGCTGGGTACCCAGATGATCACCAAGGGATTGCACTTTCCGCGGGTGACGCTGGTGGGGATCATCAACGCGGACATATCCCTGCACAGGCCGGACTTCCGGGCCAGCGAGCGCACCTTCCAGCTCATTACACAGGTGGCAGGCCGAGCCGGCCGCGGCAATGAAGAGGGCGAGGTCATCGTCCAGACTTTTACTCCCTGGGCTCCGGCCATTTCCTATGCCAGGGATCACGACTATGTTAGCTTTTACGAAGAAGAGATACAGCACCGTGCCGAACTTTTCTATCCGCCTTTTGGCCGCCTGGTGCTGATCACCATCCTGAGTCAAAATGAAGAACTGCTCCAGCGTGTGGCGGAGGAACTGCGCCGCCAGATCGAAACCCGTGTCCCGGCAGAGGCACTCCACTCCCTGAAAGGCCCGGTCCCGGCACTGCTGGAACGCGCAGAAGGCTATTACCGCTATCATATCCAGATCCAGACCCGGAAAATGTCCGTCCTGAGCCGCCATCTGTTCGACATCTGCCAAGAGTTCCGCTGTCCCGAAGAGGTCAACTTTACCGTGGACGTGGATCCGGTGAACATGGTCTGAAATGGTGATTTTGGGGTGAATAAAGGAACGATTTTCATAGAATAACCTTTTCTTATGGGTGCAGTTATGGTAGGTTGAAAAGGTCATGTGGAGTGACAGTGTATGACTGAAAACCAAAACATAGAATATAAAGAATCCTGGCATGATGAGTATTTGAAATGGATATGCGGATATGCTAATGCCCAGGGTGGGGTTCTTTATATTGGCCTGAATGATAAGGGGACTGTTGTTGGTTTGAAGAACAGCAAAAAGCTGTTGGAGGATTTACCCAATAAGATCCGAGACGTGCTGGGGATTGTTGCTGATGTCAATCTGCATAAAAAGAAAGGATTGGATTATATCAAGATCATTGTCCATCCAAGTTCTTATCCTGTTGATTACAAAGGAGAATATCATTATCGCTCAGGAAGTACGAAACAGTTGCTTACCGGAGCGGCCCTGACTCAGTTCCTTATGAGAAAAACAGGGAGTAAATGGGATGCGGTCGTACTTGATGATGCAACAGTTGAAGATCTGGATAAGGAGAGTTTTGACATTTTCAAAAGAGAAGCAAAACGTTCCGGACGTATGACGGATTCCGATTTGCAGCTTTCAGATGAGGAATTGCTGAACCATCTTAATTTGTTAAAGGACGGCAAGTTGAAAAGAGCCGCTGTCTTGCTGTTCCACAGGAATCCAGAAAAGTGGTTCACAGGTGTGTACACGAAAATAGGAAAGTTCACAGGTTCAGAAATCGACTACATGGATGAGGTGCATGGCTCACTGATCCTGCAGGCTGACAGAGTGATCGACCTTATTTATTTGAAATATCTCAAAGCTGCTGTCAGTTATCAAAAAGATACCCGAGTAGAATTGTATCCTTTTGCGAGGGAAGCAATTCGGGAAACGTATTTTAATGCTTTGTGTCATTCCGATTGGTCTGGGTGTGTGCCGATTCAAATCAAGATCGAGGAAGAGCAGATGTTTATTAGTAATATCTGTTTGTTTCCTGAAGGATGGACTGCGGAAACCCTGATGAAAGATCATAATTCGGTTCCGTTTAACCCGGATATAGCGAACACATTCTATCGGGCAGGTTATATCGAAGCATGGGGACGGGGAATCAAGAAAATATGTGACGCGTGCAAAGAGTTAGGTGCGAAAGAGCCGGAATATATTATTCACGGACATGATGTGATGGTTCGTTTTGAATCTTTACATACGCATGAGAGTCAGGAGAAAAGTCAGGAGAAAAGTCAGGAGAAAAGTCAGGAGAAAAATATAAAAAGAAATGCTATAACAGAGAAGATAATAGATATTCTCAAAAAGAATCCTGACAGCAGTATGAAAGAGATATCATTAAAATGTGGTGTCACAGAAAGTTGGGTTTACAAGACAATCAAAAAACTCAAAGCACAAGAGATGGTATATCATATCGGTCCCGACAAGGGTGGGCATTGGAAAGTAAATACTAAATTACTTGAAAGAGAGTAAAAGCAAATGAGACAAATATTATGTTTACTCGTTGCGTTAGTGTTTCTGCAAGGGTGCAGTAAAAACGCAGAAACATATTCTGCTCCACTCAAGGAAATTTTCAGCCAGTTGGATGCTTGCCGCGAGGAGTCACTTTCTCTTGAAGAGAGAAAGGCGGTATTGGACAAAGTGAATGAAGATCTACAAGCGATGGGAACGAATGTGTTCACATATATAGTGGAGGAAATGAATTCATTCAAAATTGCTAACATAGATTATCCGTGGGACGATAATAAAGATATTGAGAGACGTTTCCAGAATTTGCAACTTGTATTCGGACTTTTAGGCAAGGATATGGAACCGATCATCCCTGAGTTTGTTGCTAATATAGATACTAATCGGAATTTTTTAACAGGTATATCAGGTCTATTAAATTGCGGAAGTTTGGGGTTGCCTTATTTAGAGACGCTTCTCAACCATCCTGATGAACATATTCGAGAGGCAGTTACTATCAGTTTGATAGTTAAAAAGAATCGGTCTTCAGATTGGGAAGTGAGTCCTGAATTTTCAAAAGCTGTTCATGCCGCATCCGTTTCACTTCTCGAAAATAAATCTGATGAGGTGAAATGCTTAGCTGCTTTTGGAGTAGCTGAGTATTGTACGGATTCCAAAAGCATTTCTATTTTGATGGATCGTTTCACAAAAGAAACCACTCCTATTGTGCGTATAGCGTTCATTAAGCTCTCAGGACAAATTTATAGAGAATTCCCAGACTCTGACAAAAATTTTTTAGCTACGTTAGAAAAGATAGCCAAAGATGAAAATAATGAGGATAAAGTGCGAAAGGTAGCCCAATTTGTTCTTAAGGATATCACCGAGCAGGATCCAGACTCTAAAGAACATAGTGATGAAGAGAAGGAATGAGTTGTGCAGTTGCTTAAAAATTGTATAAGGACTGCGTGTTTTTTTAACACCATCTCTACATTACATCTGATTATTAAACAATAAATTATCTGTTTAAATCTGACGTTTTTCAAACACCTGTTTGGATGGAGTCCTATACTTTTTCCATATAGACAAGGCGTAACTCATCAGTGACGGGTTTGCAATTAAATATTTTATACCCCATTCTTTGGTAGAGCCGGATATTATCCGTGCTTTTGGTGCTTGTAAAAAGCTCGTATCGTTTTTTGGGAAAGTATTGTTCTATCGCTTGCAGAAGCTTTGTGCCCAAACCACGATGCCGGCAGTCCGGGTGGACCATCAGCTTGCCCACATATACGGTGCCGTTCTGCTCTTTCGCGCGGATCGAGCCGATAATAACATGATCCTCATTGACTATTTTCAGAATAACGCCTGCATGGTATTCACCAGTCATCTCGTCCAGGGTCTGCTTTAATGGAGGAATATCCCTGCTGCCGAACAGAGCTGCTTCACTTTGATAGGAAAGATACTGAAGGCGCAATATCTCCGGCAGATCTTCGAGGCCTGCCTTGTCAATACGGTGATCCTCGCTCATATTCCTATTCTTTCAGCAGTTTCCACACGCGGAGAGTTTCGCAGAGGGACCATGCCTGGGCATCGCAGCCGCGCTGAGTGTGCGGTAGATCGCCGTCCATGATCTCGGAGATTTGCCCCAGAGCACCCTTGTTCATCCAGTATTCCGCGCTGCGCAGATAGGCTTTGGCAGCAGAGCGGGCGGCCTTGTCGTCGGGCCATGCCTGAACCATTGCCTCACAGAAGACCGGGAACATAAAACCCCAGGCCGTTCCGTTATGATAAGCCGGTTTGCGCCGGGTGTCCTCATCGCCTTCGTAGCGCGGCCAATAAGGATGACCTGGATCGTTCAGCAGAGAACCCTGCGAACCGTAAACGGGAGCCAGACAATCCACCGGCAGGGGAGCCAGTGAGCGGATGGCACCGGGAATGACCAGCCAGCGCAAAGCCGCGCGCACGGCACTTTGTGCCTGAGACTGTTCGCAGAAACCGAATGCCACGGCGATCAGCTGGTTGGGTCTCAAAGCGTCATCCACACGAGCCTGTGCGGCCGGAGTCTTGTTCTCGGCCCAGAGACCATCGGCGAACCAGCCCTTTTGCGGCAGCCAGTAGTAACGGTGCAGTGAATCCGCGGCACGGTCGGCCAGCGTTTTCCATTGTGCATGGTTTTGTTTATCCTCACGTTCCAGCTGGCGCAGCAGCCGTATCCAGAGCGCTTGGATCTCGATGGGATAGCCGCAGCGCGGAGTGCCTGCCGGGTAATTCGTATCCATCCAGGTGAAATGCGCGGGACTCCAGACCAGAGCCGAATCCGCGTCCACTTTGATACCGTTGGACGTTCCTTTCAGATAACCGTTTGCGATATTTCTGAGTATTTCCAAAAGTGTGCGTCCGTCTTCGAGAGGCGTGTTCAGCACATTGTCTTTCGGGTGGAGTTTGGCGTATTCCTCGATCACGACTCCCAGCCAAAGCGGAGCGTCCACCGTATCGCGGTTGGAATCGTTGTCGCCATAGATGACATTGGGCAGGGTGCCGCCTTTCTCCATGCGCGCGAAAGTCTGGATCAGTTCCAGCACTTCCTTGTCGTACCCGGCGGCTAGATAACCGCGGGCGCTAATCAGCGTATCGCGTCCCCAGTCCAGGAACCACGGATAGCCGGCGATGATCGTCTTGCCGTGTTCCTTGCCGCGGCGCACCAGAAAAGCTTTCATGCCGAGGACCAGTTCACGTTCCCAGGGATCGGAGAGATCGCCCTTGTATTGGCTCAGGAGCTTTTCATTTTGGGCAAGGCGTTGTGTCTCGAAATTCAGTATCTCCTGTTCCCCGGTCGGTTCCTGTTCCGCGTCTGCCACCAGATAGACCGGTTTCTCTATGTCGAGAGGCAGCTCGAACCAGCCCGGACTGTAAGCGTCGCCATGATCGGTCTGACCGCGGCTGCCTTCCACGGGATGCCAGATATTCTCGCACCATTCGATATCAGAATGGAACTGTCCGGCGGAGGCATACGCGCGGAAGCCCCGATCCTGAGCCGGAGTGAAATGGAATCCGCATTGAGCCAGTTTGCCGTCAGGGGAAAGGGTTTGAGTGTGGCTGGTAAAGTGATAACGCGCTCCGTCATTCAGATGGGTCTCTGTGTGGAAATTGCGGTCTTCCACATCCAGACGCACGATCGCGGTGACATGGGCTTCCGCCGGGAGCTGATTCTGTGTCCACTGACTGCGCGGTTCCCGTTTGAGACGTTCCAGTTTCATGACCAGTGTGTTCCGTTCCTCCAGCAGATCCACCGTCAGCCGTATCTGCGCTGTTCGCGCATCGCCGGCCGCTACGATGAAATCCCAGAACACGGGTGTTTCCGCCTTCATCGCGGCCAGATTGTTGGCATTGAGCTGACTGATGAACCCATCGGCATTGACCCAAATGCGGACCCGTTTCACGAATACGTGACGATCCACAGGATATTCCGGGTTCAGGTTCGCTCCCAGCAGACAGTCATATTTCGACTGGATCGTGCCCAGATCGGTGCAGATCCGGCTCATGCCGCCGCGGCCGTTCGTCAGCAGAACGAGTGAGTTTTTCTCGTAACAATCGGAAAAAAGGGAGCCTCTCATCATCAGCCAGTGATCTTTGCCTTGGGAGGCTGAGCGCGGGATGGCGTTTTTGAGTTCCTCCGCGCTGAAAGTATTTTCGGAAACATAGAGCAGATGCACATTTACGGGATGCTTGTGTGTTTTCCAGTTCATTCCTTCCAGGATCAGTCTTCCGTTACCGGGCGTGACTACGTCCGCGATCTCCAGAGGCGAGAAAGCAGCGATGTGTCCGTTCTTGGTGCTCACAGAGTGGATGACCGCGGAGGCTTTGGTGCTGGAGCGGAGCTGTACCCGGAAAGGCGCTTCCTTCCACCTCAAATAAAGCCAGTGATCTTTGGGCAGGATATTGATACGCTTTGCGGCTCCTTCTTTCAGCTCGATCACCTCGTCATAGCCGCCGGCTTTCATTTCTGCGCGCACCTGTTCCAGCCAGTTGTCCAGCTTGTCACCGCGCAGCGCGATGCGGTTGACCGCGCCCAGATACGCGACAGGATCCGGCTCCGCCAGCTCGGCGACAGCTTTCCAGTCTGCGGCCTGACGGCGGCGTGCTTTCCACATCTTGCAGGAGCTGACCAGTGCCCAAGTGGCGATTGCACGTTTCTGGCGGTAATCATTTCCGGCCAACCCCCGGATTTCTGTGGATGGAGCCAGACACCAGCACGTGCCGGCCGGGACCGTATAGATCCAGCGTTCCGCGTTGTTTTCCACTTTCACGGGATGGATCGTTTTGCCCGTGAGCAGGTCTGTCATCTGCGGCAGCAGATCCTTGCCGGAGATGCTGATTGTGGAATCATGCTCCATGTCTGTATTGGCAAAGACCCAGAGACTGTCCATGCCTTCGGCACTGTCGCGGCGCAGCACATAGACCGCTCCTTCATTGGACAGACGGCTCAGCCGCGCTCCGTCAAAGAAGCAGGGATGCTCCGTAAGAAGCTTGTTCAGTTTGGAAAGCTCCGGCACGATATTATCCGGGTTGTCCCAGGCCAGCCCGGAACGCTGATGGACAAGGATCTTTTCCGTGGCCAGCCATTCCACGCCGCAGGTGAATCCGAACCCGCCGGCCACACTGGTCAGCGCGCAAAGCTGATTGCGGAAGAGCGACCACTGACGGCCTTTGGCGGCCAGACGGTTGTTGTCGTGTGTCTCGCTGTAGTGGATCCACACACCTTTGCGGCCGCTCTGCTTCAGCGCGTAATCCAGATACCGGCTGACATCGCCGCCGGAATAATTTTGGAACAGCTCAGAGTAGGCGAACTGCATCCGTCCCTGAGTCAGGAGCGTTTCTGTCGCCTCCCAGGAACCGCCCAACCCTTCCAGCAGGAAGAACGCCTCCGGGAACTCGTGGTGGACTCTTGAAATGATATAGCGCCAGGCTTCCATGGGGATTTTATAGCCGGCATCGCAGCGGAAACCGTCCACGCCCCGCTGACACCAGGTGATGAAGACTCCGGCCAGGTAATTCCACAGATCGGGGATCATCGTGTTCAGCTCGGAGAGATCGCCCCACGTCACGCCCCAGGCTCCGGGCGAGACAAAACTGCCCTGAGCGTCCTTCACGTACCATTCGGGATGATTGTCATGCAGCCAGGCTCCCCAGCCGGTGTGATTGATAGCCAGGTCTATCATCAGCCGGGCTCCATGCTGATGGATCGCGTCGGCCAGCTCCCGGAATTGATCCACGGAAGTCGTCTCGCGCTCGAATTCCACCAGTGCCGGATCGATCCCGGTCAGGTCCAGTGAGGCATACGGGCTCCCGAACCGTCCCATCCGCGCCATCGTGGTGGGGGTAGGGTTGACCGGCAGCAGATGGACGATCCTGCATCCCAGCGTTTCCGTGATGTGGGGCAGATATTTTTTCAGATCACGGAACTTGCCCGACGGAGGAATACAGGTGAACCCCTGATCGTCCAGTCGGTTGATGTTGGGTTCTTCTTTTTCGGGCAGAGCCTGTTTTGCGGTGATATTCTCGCCGAACAACCGGGTAAACGCGCAGTAAATGATGTTGCCGGTGCGGCAGAAATCCGGATGCACCGAGATCCCCACATTCGCGCCGTCGGGCCAGACCTGCATTCCCTGTTCGTCCAGGGCATAGAGTTTGGCTTCAAAGTAACCCACTTGATAGAGAGGAATTTCTATCGTGGCTTTGCCGTCCGTTACCGGAATGGGCATATCCCGCCAGGATTGACCCGCCAGCGGCCACTTATGAGAGTGGGCATGAATGATCTCTTCCTCCAGTTTCTGTTCTCGTCCCAAATTCGTTCGCAGAAAGACACGCCAGCCGGCCGGAACAGGACTGCCGTCTTCCATTTCAAATTGAAAATAAACCCAATCCCCGCAGTATCTTAACAGGTTTTCACCTGCCGCAGGTCTCATTCTTACCCTACTCATAAAACACCGCTATTTTCCCAATAGAAAGCGCGGCGGTCAATTCTGAATTGAAGCAGATGCTTCTTATTAAAAATTTTGAATGAAAAAATATGTTGCGCGATTTGGGAGAAAATAATATAAAAACCTTGTATTGATTTATTTTCATGACAAAACCATTGAAAATAGACAAGCAAAAAACTAAAAACAATAAACAATATATGAAACAAGGAATAAAAGAAAAAATTCGCAAAAGCTGGAAATGCTTTTGGAGAGCTGTTGGCATCTTTTCATTCATAGGGTGTCAGGCTGTTATCGCAGTAATAATTGCCATTGTTGTAATGATAATAGGTAAAGGAGCGGTCTATATCATCACGCTCACATTCTTTGACTTCAAAGATGGAAGCTATATCCAAAACGTTTCATTGATACCGGGCAAAGACGCTACGATCCGCCTCAGGGGCGGAGTGGACTTGGAAATGATTTGGATCGAGCCGGGAACCTACACCTTGGGCAGTCCGGTGAATGAATTGGGGTGGCACCACAGTGAAGTCATGCATAAAGTAACGCTGACAAAAGGTTTTTGGCTGGGTAAGTATGAAGTGACTCAGGCTCAGTGGAAAGCCGTGATGAGGAGCAATCCGTCTAAATTCATTGATAATAATAATCCTGTAGAAGGAATTAATTGGGAAGATGCTATGTCGTTTTGTAGAGCTTTGACAAAACAGGAACAAGCTCTTGGACGGTTGCTGGAGGGATACCAGTATATATTGCCCACGAGTGCTCAGTGGGAATATGCCTGCCGTGCCGGAACGACTACGGCATTGAACAGCGGAAAGAATCTGTCAAATGCGGAAAAATGCCCCGAAATGGATGAAGTGGGCTGGTATAAATACAATTCAAAAGGAAGAACCCATCCTGTTGGCCAGAAAAAGCCAAACGCATGGGGATTATATGATATGCACGGTAATGTGTTTGAATGGTGTTATGATTGGGCTGTAGATTATCCAGATGGGGCGCTGACAGATCCGATAACTGTGCATGAACCTAACGATAAGCTTGCCTGGCATCGAATTCTTCGAGGAGGCTGTTGGTTTCATGATGCGGAGATTTGCAGGTCTGCAGTATGGTTTCATTCTCATCCGACAAGGATGAATAATAGTGAGTATCACAGAGAACGGGATGGTTTTCGCCTGTCTATTGCTTCGCGTAGTTATTTCAAAAAATCATCATTCATAAATAAATTGTTTAATCGTTTTTGGATGGCTGATATAGCGTATAGAAATGGTTCTGAAATCCAGGGGAGAGTATTGGACTATAATTATTTTTATTAAAAACCCGCTAAGGACAAATGATTTATCTTTAGCGGGTTTTTGATTGGGAACAGGTTCTGTTACATCCGGATCAATTCATAATCCATTGTGCCGATGCCGATCTTCTGGGCGTGTTCCAGACAGACCTTCCAGTTCGTGGCAGGGCTGATGGCGTGGAAGTAATCCTGACCTTTGTTCTCTTCCTTGTCGATCAGGCAGCCGGGGATGATAGGCTGTTTATTACAAAGTTCCGCGCAGGCCGTGTCCAGAGCCACCGG
>JAEENR010000047.1 GCA_016283885.1 Verrucomicrobiota bacterium | reverse complement strand
TATTCATACTCTGATGGCAGTCTCCCCGCCGCTTTCTCTTGTGCGTTCAGTTTTAGACAGAACTCCATCGCGTTTTCCCAACTCACAAGTTCTACCGGCAAATCAGCACCTTTGAACGCGGAAGGATTGTTTCCCATCACAGCTTCATATTGAGTCTGAGTCACTTCATACTTACCCAACCAGTAACCTTTGGTCAAGGTCACCTGATGTTGGATTTCACTATCATCTCTGCCCAGTTCATCCTCAGGACTTCCCATAGTGAAAGTTCCGGGTTTGATCCAGATCATTTCCAGTTTTATCCCTTGAGGCAAAGATATTTCACAGTTCTCACCCTCAAAGGTATTCTTGTTTGACTCATCAATAGATTTTCCTAAAGTTACAGATTCTGTTTCATTTGTCTGTACACCATTGTTGCAACTGCACATCAGAAAAAGCACCGTTGCAAGTATTCCTGTTGATATGCCTTGCGCCCATTTGCTTATACTTCTTTTCTTCATAATGACTTTTTTCTAGTTTTTTGCAAAAGCTGGAACAAAAAAGTCTGAAGAAATTTAAGAAGGATTTCAGCGGGAAAAAGATGGCTTGTGAAAAGGGTGAATCTTCAAAATGGAAATTTCAAGCTTCGACCCAAAAATATCCTATCTGTTTCCCTCACTGAGGCTCGCCAAAGCCATGTCACAGGAAACACGAAGAGACACCCCTCAAAGGGGCGTTCTTAACAAGTTTGGTCTGTGACAAAAATTTTGGCGATTTCAGTGAAGACCTAATTGTCTTACGCTAAAGCGTTAAACTATGTATACTAATAACTTACTTTCTTTTTCCATTCCTCACAGCCTCATGCCGTAAGGAACAACAAAAACAGGGTACCAAATATTTTTCAATTACGCAAGACAGAACATCGATATATCGAATCTAAATAATTCAATAACAAGAATCTGCGTATATCTATATTCATCTGTTGTTCTAAAAACACTTTTTCCGGCAATTCCGGGTTGCCATCTTGAAATTTTTCCCGTAAAATGAAAACGACTTTTATGAAAACGGAAGCTACAAAAAGTGTGAGCCGTTCGGGAATGTCCCGCCGGCAATTTCTGGGAACCAGCATGACCGCCGCGGCGGCAGCTGTCGCGTTCCCCTATGTGATGACACGTCCGGCCTTCGGCGCGGAAGGCACTGAAGGGATCCGTCTGGGTGTGATCGGCACGGGCAACCAGGGCCGCAATCACCTGAATCAATCACTTGTTTTCAAGAATGTGGTCGCAGTCTGCGATGTGGATGCCAAGCATCTGGCCGCGGGCAAGAAGATCATTGAAGACAAGGCCAAACGCACCCCGAATACCTACAAGGACTATCGCGAGATGCTGGAAAAAGAGAAGCTGGACGCAGTCCTGATCGCCACACCGGATCACTGGCACGCTAAGATCGTGGTGGATGCCTGCGCCGCCGGCAAACACGTCTATGTGGAAAAACCGATGGGTCTGACCATCCACGACACACAGATGATGCTGAAAGCGGCCCGCAAGTTCAACGTCGTGGTGCAGAACGGCAGTATGCAGCGCTCCATGGGCGGATTCCGCGAAGCCTGCGAATACGTCCGCAATGAATACATCGGCGAGGTCAAGACGGTCCGCGTCGGTCTGCCGGGCGTGAACTTCAATGAACCGTTCCGCGCGAACACCAATCCTCCGCCGGAACTGGATTACGATATGTGGCTGGGACCCGCTCCGTGGCGTCCGTACAATCAGAACCACGTCCATTACAATTTCCGCTTCTTCTGGGATTTCGCCGGCGGCCAGATGGCCAACTGGGGTGCCCATCACCTGGATATCGCCCAATGGGGTCTGGGTATGGATGAGACCGGTCCCGTGGAGATCAGCGCCCGCTGCGAATATGACGCGCAGAAACGCTATGAAGTTCCCAGCTGGTTCGAGATCACCTATAGATTCGCCAACGGCGCCAAGATCATCTGCGGCCAGAGCCAGCGTGACGGCACGACCTTTGAAGGTCAGGACGGCATGATCTGGGTCAACCGCGGCAAACTGGAATGCTCCGTACCGGGTGTACTCGGCACCAAGCTGAAAGATGACGATATCCATCTCTACGTGAGCAAGAACCATCATCAGGACTGGTACAACTGCATCCTCGGCGGCAAAGATGCCAACGGTCAGTACAAGCGTCCCATCACAGACGTGGAGATCGGACATCATTCCACCACGCTCTGCAACCTGGGCACCATCGCCTGCCGTACCGGCCACAAACTGAAATGGGATCCGGCCAAGGAAGAGATCATTGACGACAAGATCGCCACATCCTATATGGATTACGAGTATCGCGCTCCGTATAAGATGCTGGAATTCTAATTGTTCCCATTGATTTGAACAAATCAGGCCGGGCAGAGGTTCCTCTATTCGGCCTGTTTTTATCTATCCTTTTTATGTATAAGAATCTGCACGACTTTATCCACTATCTCTGGGGCAACCTGACCGGAACAGAATTTTCGGTGGAACAGCTTTTGGATCAGCTTCAGCAGGACGGAGGCGAAGAGGCCGCCGCTTTGACAGAATCTCTCATCCACGAACTGCTGGAAGGCCAGGCCGATCTGGACTGGGATACTGCCCTGGATGCCTGCGCCGAAACCACCTTTCACTATCGCTCTCAGGAAATTGAAAACCTCACCCCTCAGCAGATCGTGGCCGCGGTCTTCTCCATCTGCGTGCTCTCCGACTCCAGTCTGATAGATGAATACCTGACCGATACCCTGATTATATGCGGGATGCTGGCAAAATTCGTTGAGCAAGAATGGGATCGGGTATTGGATGAAGAAAAAGTGAAACCGGAAGATTTATTTGAACTCGGTCCCAAAATGGATGAGGATGATCTGCTTTTCATCACCAATTACCTCTTTTCCAAGGACGGCAGACGGATCGCGCCGTCTGATGATGAGATGGATGATAATGTTGAGAATGATATGGATGACTAAGGAATGCGCCCGTGTTACTCCGCGGGCATTTCCTTGAGCTGGACCTGCTCGGTATGGGCGATCGAGAATCCCAGGAATTGCCGCCCCATCCGCACGAAACGCGAAGCCTCGTCCGTCACATAAGGATAGATCCTGCCCACAGAGGCCGAGGGCGACAGCAGATCCAGATCCGCCAGCCGGCGGCGCACATGAGCCGCGCAGCTTTCCGCCGAATCCACCAGATTGATGGGACGGTTGGCGATCCCCTTCAGCACCTTCAGGATCGTGCGCTTGAGCAGCGGGTAATGCGTACAGCCCAGGATCAGTGTGTCGATCTGTTCGACCACCAGCGGGGTCAGGTATTCCTCCAGGACTTTGAACGTCACAGGATGCGACAGCCAGCCCTCCTCCACCAGCGGCACCAGCAGCGGACAAGCCTGGGCAAACACTTCCACATTGGAAAGCCGCTCTTTCATGGCTGTGTCATAAGCTTTGCTGCGGACGGTGGAGGCCGTGCCGATAACGCCGATCCTCTTATTGCGGCTGACGATCAGAGCCGCTTCGGAACCGGGAATGATCACTCCGCAGATGGGCAGATGGAAATAGCGGTTCAGCGCCGGCAGTGACCAGGCCGAAGCCGTATTGCACGCCACCACGATGGCCTTGACCCCCTTCTCGACCAGGAACTGCGCGTCCTCGCAGGCAAAACGGATCACCGTCTCCTGCGATTTGGTGCCGTAAGGAACACGCGCTGTATCTCCCAAATAGACTATATCTTCATTTGGCATCAGACTGCGGATCTGACGCACAACGGTCAACCCGCCGATACCGGAATCGAAAACTCCTATCGGGCGGCTTTTAATGTTTTCTTCCTGTGGTTCCATGATGATAAGAGCGGCCTCGCTGCCCGTAAGCAACGCCGCCGCTCATAAAAAGTAGATACACCTCACCTTTTCAGCGAGGCTCGAAAGGCACTAAGCCTGTTCCCATTGTTCGCGGAGCAGCTTGCAGGCGTTCTGCAGAAGCGTCTTGCGGTCGCCTCCGCATCCGCATTCAAAGCTGACATAGTGCTGATAGCCAATGGCCTTCAGACCTCTGAAACCATCAATGTAATTATCAGCGTCACCGTCTTCTCCGGGGATACGGCGTTTTTTACGGCTGGCCATGTGCACGTGCCACAGCCATTTGGCTCCGGCCACGAACGCGGCGAAATCGGAAGTCTCTTCCCAGGTCATGTGCCAAAAGTCGCCCATCAGAGCCACACCCGGATTATTCACATCTTTGCAGATGGCGGCACCATCGGCCACCTGGCGCAGAAAATACGCCTCACCGCGGTTCAGCGGCTCCAGGATGACATGAGTTCCGCATTTGACAGCATGTTCACCCAGCTCCGGCAGAACTTCTTCCACCATGATCTTGCGGCCTTCCTGGTTGCCCAGTTTGGTCTGACCATTGAACGCGGGCACCATGATGACACCGGTGGAACCCAGCTCGCCTGCCGCGGTCACGATCTCTTTGATGCTGTCAATGGCCTGACGACGGACTTTCGGATCGTCGGACATCGGCACTCCGCTGAAACCGGCGCAGATGGCGCTGATCTTCACTTTGCGGCCTGACAGAGCTTTCTTGAATTCGTCCACGCGTTTGGCTAATCCGCCGCCGCCCGGCTCAAAACCGACCACGCCATTGGCTTCGCAAAAGTCCAGTTTCTCATTCAGACTGTTGCCATAAGCCACACCTTCCTGAAAGGAGAGGTTCAGGACCGCCTTTTTCGCGGGATCCGGGATCTGAAACGCGTTGGCCGCCGGCGCTAACACTGTGGCCAGTCCGGCCATAGCTGACAACTTAAAAAATTCACGACGTTGCATATTATTCTTTCAACTATTTTCTATGATTCTTTTGGATGCCCTCTTTCCGTGTCCGGCTTACAAGGTAAGCAAGTGACGAGAGCCATCTGACGGAAAAAGGTTACCTTTTTTGCTCCGGTTTGAAAACATTTTTTCTATGAAACCGGCGCTTTTTCTCATTTTTTATCCTTCACGATGACCGGTTCCGTCTCCACATTGAAGAGGAACGCGTGATTCGCTTCCTTGTTTTTCAGTTCGATATACGGGATGGCCTGAGCATAAGGATAATCCAGATACCATACACGGGATTCGCCGAAATAGCTCTTCACCTTTAGATCCTGGATATCGCCGGAGTCCTTGTTCATCAGAACGTAAGGCCCGTAGCGCAGAACAAATTTCTCAAACTTCTGAGGTTCACCGCTTAATTTCAGATGCTCCGGATTCGTCCTGGACAGGATTCGCGGTTCCAGATAGCACGGCATGGAGAACGCCGCTTTGTAGCGGACATCCGTATTATCCGGCAGCTTCGTCATGCTGAGTTCCAGATATTCGAGCCGGTCATTGATCCTTTCAGCACTGTCTATATTCTTCCTGGACTGAGGATTACCCAATATCTCACAACCGCCCCGAAGCGATGATCCGGCCCATTCGGGTTTGCGCAGGATCACCTTGGGCGGCACACCCTTATTTGGATCAGTGCTGGTGACTTCCACCTCGATCGCCCAGGAATCGAATGAATCCGTTGTATTCACATCGTTGCGGTTGATTTTCTGCGTCGTTTTGACATTCCAGACTTTGCCGTCCACCTTCACTGTCGTTTCAAAAGCGATCGGAAAATTGATATAGATCCCTTCCGGCGTGCTCACCGCCAGATACGAGCGCAGTTTGTGCAAAGCCAGCGCGCCGTGATAGGTACAGCACCAGTAAGACTCCGCCACAGGCTGATTATACGCGTAAGCCCCGACATCATCCGATCTCAGCATCCGATGCCCGAAACCGCCGGTCGGCCATTGATTAGCCATCATTTCATTCCACAAAAGTCGCTCCGCCATATCCAGATAGCGTGCCTTTCCCGTATTGGCCCACAACAGAAGATTCAGCCTCAGCCAGTCCGCTTCCGAGCAGCCTTCATCCGTACTGGTGAGCGCCTTGGCAAAATGCTCGAACACTCCGCCGCAAGGACTGACATATCCCCCGTAAACCGCTTCTTCCCAGCGGTCTTCCGCGCGTTTCAGGAAACGGTCCAGTTCCGTATCCTCATAGATCATCACCAGCGCGCCGGTCTGGCTCAGCGAACCGTGAGAGTGACCCGTCGGCAGTGTGTCGAACTGCGCGTGGAAATCCGCCATCTTCACCGCTGTATCCAGATAACGCTTCTCCCCGGTCAGACGGTACAGCTGCACCAGTCCTTCCATTCCCTCATAAACACAAGTGATGTAGGCGCTGGCATACTGAGCCTTGGTCTCATACTCCTTCATCCGCTTGGGATCGCAGAAACGCGGATAGACCGTATTGACATAGAAATCGCCCAGTTTCAGCGCCGCCTGGCGCACCTGCGGCAAGTCCTCAAACTTCCGCGCGGCCTCTGTCAGCCCCAGCAGCAGACGGCCGTTGCCCCACAGATTCGGCATCATCGTCACCTGGTCACTGTGTTCATCGAAATCCACTGAACCGTTCCAGTCTATATCCTTGCCGAAATGCCCGTCCTCCTTCTGGTAACGTGTGATCTCCTTCAGCACCGGCATCAGTGTTTCCGGCCAGGGCTGATCCGCGCTCGAAACAGCCGAAGTCAGCTCGATGAACCGTCCCGAAATATCACCGCTGAAATTCGTGAACCGCCGCGGCTGGTTGAAATTGACATCCGCCAGGATAAAATCCTTGGTCAAAAGCTCCTGCGTCATCCGATCCAGCGCGTCCTGATAAGACTTGGCTAAAACCGGATCCGTATAGACCGCCGCGGGATCCTGCTCGATCGCCGGACGTTTCCAATCCGCCGCCTGACTCTGCAGGAAACATCCCGCGGTCAGTGCTAAACACAATAACCTGTTTATCTTCATACGTCGGAAATCCTATCAGATCCGCTCCGTTCCATCAACCTATTTTCATATCAAAAGAACCACGGACGGACAGCAATAAAAATAGATAAGTTATTGTTTAAAAATAAAATAAACAGCATATACACGCGTCTCGTGTCTCCGCATATCTTTTGTAATGCCCTGAAAGACGGCAGACGAAACCCATTCCTCTTTAAAAATAATCAAATCTTGTTGATCTTGTAAAATCTGTCAAAAATCTGTGTCTATTCGTGTTTTTTATTTGCACTGAATGCGCTGATTTGCTATCTTTTTTTTGTCAGGCTCCTAACAAGGCCGGATATATTTTTATTTTTCATGAAAGAGGCGGCATCGGGTGATGCCGCTTTTTTATTTGCACTGAATACGTTGATTTGCTATCTTTTCTTTGCCAGGCTCTAACAGAGTCGGAAAAATGGTTTTATGTTTCATAAAGAGGCGGTATCGGGTGATACCGCTTTTTTTGTATCTGTGGCCATCCGTGGTTCTTCTACAGAAAAAAATCCCCGGCGGAAAATAACCGTCGGGGATCTTTGTTTTTCAATGTTTTGTCTTTACGGAATAGCCGTCAGGGCTACACGGAATCCATACCAATATTCCCTGACATCCGGACCTTGCATATGCCAGTACGCTGAACGGCAGGAGTATGGCCAACTCTCCCAATCGCCTCCGCGTATAATATAAAGATCCTCATCTTCTCTTCCCTCTGGCTTGCTTGAAGTCCATTCATTCACGTTTCCGTGCATATCATACAAGCCCCAGGCGTTCGGCTTTTTCTGTCCCACAGTATGGACGGCACTATTGGAATTGTAGTCGTACCAACCCACTTGATCTAAGTTCGGACAAGGTTCAGTGGCTTGTTCTTCTGTCGGGATGTTTGTTCCGTTATTGAAAGCGGTGGTCGTTCCCGCGCGGCAGGCGTATTCCCACTCCGCGCTGGTAGGCAGTGTATATTTATACCCCGCCGGCAGCCGCCCGGCCTCTTTCTCTCGCGCGGTCAGTTTCTCGCAAAAGCTCATCGCGTCATACCAGCTCACGGTCTCAACAGGTTTACCGCTGCCGCTGAACTGCGAGGGATTTTCTCCCATGATGGCTTTGTACTGCTCATGGGTCACTTCGTATTTCCCCAGCCAGAATCCGAATCGGATCGTCTCGCTGTGCAGGTATTCTACACCATCTCGACCTATTTCATTTTCAGGAGAACCCATCATAAAAGTACCCGGATCGATCCAGATCATATCCAGTTCGACATCGTCTCCCAGAGGAATGGTCATATTCTTATAAATGGGCACACCGCCCTGAGTGCGGAAGAAAAGCATTTTCTCGCTCATCGCCACTCTGTACGGACTGGACGCGTTCGCGACCTCAGTCCAGTTCACCGTGTCAGTGCTTTGATAAAGCGTTCCTGTGTAATTGATCACCAGTTCATTCCCTTCGGCCTTGCAGCTGATCGTAGGAGGTTCCTCAGTCTGCGCCATCGCGGTCGTCAATGCCAGCCCTAACAGTCCGGCAGTCAGTTTGAAATAATGTGACATAATCTTTTTATTAAAAATAAATCAAATCCGCACAACGGATCTTCATTCGCAGTATACCTCTGTTTCCCGGTCATTCAAGCGCAAACTCAGATTCCTGAAAATTCCATTTGACATTTACGACAATGGGTCGTATATTGTGAGTGATGACGCAAAATGTCATCATGATCGACAAATGAAAGAGAACGCTATGAACAAGATCAAGACCGCTCTGGCCAATTCGGAACTGAGCATCATGGAGCTTTTGTGGAAAAAAGGCTCGCAGACCGCGCGGCAGATACGTGAAGAGCTTTATCCCGATACGGATCATGCTCAACACGGTACTGTCCAAAGACTTTTACAGAGACTGGAAGACAAAGGATTCGTTCGCCGCGACAAAACCCAGACTATCCTGACCTTCTGGCCGATGGTCTCGCGCAATGAATATGCCGGCTCGCAGCTGGAATCGCTGGCCAACCGCCTGACCGATGGAGCGCTGACACCGCTGATCACCCACTTTGTGGAAGAACGCAAGATCTCCAGGGATGACATCCAGCAGCTGAGACAGTTGCTGAACAACCTGGACAGCGCGCAGGAATAGGAGAACCCTCTCATGGATACTTTTTTCCAGGTCATTTTGAGCAACATCCTGATAGCCGCCGCGCTGGCCGGAGCCGCCTGGGCCGCGGAACGCTGGATGAAACGGCCATTGCTGGCACATCTGCTTTGGCTGCTGGCTTTTGTAAAGCTAATGTGTCCGCCTCTGCTGGAGGTGGAGACCTCCCTTCTGCCCGCCCAGAGCGGAACAACCGGAACCGGCTGGACCCAGACCGCGTTCCAGTTCTGGCTTCAGACCCGGACGCTGATCCTTGTCTGCTGGCTGACGGGAAGCGCTTTTGTGCTGATCTCATCCTTGAACCATGTTTTTCGTTTCAACCAACAGATCCGGCATTACGCGACTCCGGCACCGGAAGAAATCCGGCGCGTGGCCGAAGAGCTGGCTCCGCGGCTGAAGGTCAAAAAACTGCCCCGGATCCTGGTCACTCCGGCGCGGCTCTCGCCGCTGGTCTGGTGGACAGGCGGGACCGTTCGTATCCTTTTGCCCCAGATCCTTCTGGACAAGATGGAGATATCCAAATTGAAATGGGTGCTGGCTCATGAACTGGCTCACATCTCCCGCCGGGATCACTGGGTGCGCTGGCTGGAATGGATGGCCGCGATCGTCTTCTGGTGGAATCCGTTAGTCTATCTGGGACGTGACCGTTTGAGAGCTAACGAGGAAATTTGCTGCGATGACAAAGTGCTTTCCACCCTGCCCGTCACTCCGAGACAGTACGCGAGCACGCTTCTGGACGCTCTGGAGCATCTGGTCTGCCCGGAAAAAACTCCTGTTCCGGTGATGGCCAGCGCCATGAACAGTGGCGGTTATATGGAACAGCGTCTTAAAGAGATCATTATGGGTCGCAAACCGATCATTTCCCGCTTTCAGAAGATCGCTTTGGGCAGTGGCGCGGCGGTGATCCTGCCTCTGGCCTGTCTCTGGAACCAAAGCGAGACTCCGGTCGAAACGATCCAAATGGCTCAGACCCAGCCGGAAATCATTCCCCTGCTGGCTGAAACTCCTGAACCGAAAGCGCAAATCATTCCTGTGGATTATGTGGAGGCCAAAGACACAAATCTGACTCTGGAACAGGTAGATGGACTCCTGAACCAGCTCCGTTCAGGCGTGCTCCAGCAGAAAGGTCAAAAGCGCGCCATGGAAGAGACCTGCCGGCGTATGCTGGAACTCCAGATGGGTTCCGTGGATCCTACCCTGCTGCCTTATCAAGAAGAACTTAAGAAACAGCTGGAAAATTACTTAAACAACCCTGCTGCCCAGGAACAACTCAAACAATATCAAGAGCAGTTCAAGAATCAGCAGGAACAACTTAAGAAACAACAGCAAGAGCAGCTCAGGAAACAGGACGAACTCAAGAAACAGTTGGAAGATCATCTCCGCAAACTGCAAAGACAACTGCGTCAGCAGCAGGATGTCTCCATCTAACGCGGGACACGGTTCATTTCCGATTTATCAATACAACACCTAAACGCGCGCGCGAATAAGTTTTATAAAAATAAACACGCGCGCGTTTATTTTCGCGCGAATATCTATTTTTTATTCTTTATCAACAACTTAAAAAATAAACGCGCGCAGATATCCAACGATTAGCGCGCGTTTAGGAAAGCCTGTCAAAGCTATTTCACGACCTTGTAACGAGTCGAACGGCCTTTTTTGATGATTTCCAGTTTCGTCTGTTGTGTTAGATTTCTCAACAGCCGGTATGCTTGATCCTTGCTGATGTGTAAAGCATTCATGACCTCCTCCCGACTAATAAACCCTTGATGCTCACCCGCCAAACGAGCGATCGCATCCAGGTCTTTACCCTGAAAGACATATTTTTGTCTGGTTCGCCGGGGTATATTTCCGCTTTCCCGGTACGCTTTTGGATCTAAGCGGTACACCTTATTTCTTCCGCTGCCAAATTCTTCCACAAGATCGTCTTCCATGAGCTTAAGAAC
This sequence comes from Verrucomicrobiota bacterium, assembly GCA_016283885.1. Lineage (GTDB taxonomy): Bacteria > Verrucomicrobiota > Verrucomicrobiia > Limisphaerales > UBA1412 > UBA1412. The sequence continues at coordinate 11,379 of JAEENR010000047.1, read as the reverse complement.
ATTGTTTTTGACCCGGACAGGATCGATATGGGTCTTATCAGAAATCTCCTCAATATCCATACGCTGCCCCGCTTGCAGCGCAGAAAGGATCAATAAGAAGTTGATAGGCAAAGAATGTCCCAGTCTCTTCTCTTCATCTGAAATCATCCTGATAAACGGGATATCCGGCTTGGCTCTCTGTATGAACAGCTTTACATATCTTTCCGTGGATTCCGTATAACTGGGCCAGGGGCGTCCATAGAGGATACTTCCTTCAAAAATGCGGTCGATCCCTCGGCCTGTCTTTTCTGCCAGACCGATGCGCTTGAATACATCGGCCAGAGCCTGATTGCGTCCGTTCGGTTCCACTGTCAGCAGGTTGTTCAGGTTGACTCCTTCAATAAATCCGCCCGGACTGCTGATCGTCATTCCTTCATCGTTGATGGCCAAACGCACATTCTGCAAAACAGAGTAATCCCTGTGACAGAACGCGTTGATCAATCCTTCTCGAAAGGCTGTCATCGAGAATTCCGGGATGGGTCTTCTGTATAGTCCATCCTCTATTTCAAGCTCCGGATTCCAGGCTTTCAAATAATTTTCAAAAATCTCAAAAGTCGTCAGTAGAGGTTTCTTAAACTCCTCATTGACTCTGACTTGAGTTCCTTCCAAAACTTGAAATGCGGATTTTGCGGTCGGGATCAATTCACCGATTTTTTCCTCTTTTCCCAAAATGAGCATTCCTGTCAAAGTCGGTTTGAGTTCTCCATTTTCCTCTTTTACAAACCTTAAAGCTTTATCCAGCTCTTCATCTGTCAATTCCAGTAAGGCGGGATCGCCCTTCTGAGTTTGGATGATTTTTCTCAGTTTGACGCGTTCATCCGAATCAAAATCACTCCTTTCTGCACCGGGAAGGATCTGTGCCGAAAAATCCAGGAGACTCAGCTCCGACAATCGGGAATTGATCTCATAAGGATAAATGGGCGAATTTTCCGGAGTACCGTTCAGCTTTAATCTGCGCTGAAGAACTTTTCCGTCAGAGGATGCCACCACGAATTTTGAACTCATGGGGACTTGGATCCGGAGAACCTGATGAGACTCTTCCCGGATAAGCTCTGCCTGAACGGTGATCGAAGGTCGGGTTTTGTTGGCTATAAGTGCGACAACGCCTGTTTCATCTGCATGTTTAGGATGTACCCCGGTGATTTTGCCGTCGTCTTCTACACCCAAAAATAAAGTGCCACCCTTGGCATTTGTCATGCCTACAACAGCATCTATCAGCTCCCCATCGGGAAGCAGATTTTTATCGCTCTTAAATTCAACATTCAGATTTTCTTTTAAAGGGATCGTCCTCATAGCAGCCCCAACAGAAAGATTTTAGAAAAAAAGAAGAACAAAGCAAGCATATTCGCGCGCGCGAATAAGTTTTATAAAAATAAACGCGCGCGCGTTTATTTCCGCGCGAATATCTGTTTTTTATTCTTTATCAACAACTTAAAAAATAAACGCGCGCAAATATCCAACGATTAGCGCGCGTTTCAGGAATAAAAATCAAAAAATTAGGAGATCATTTTTTCCATGACGTAGTCGTCCATGACAAAACCGTGCCCCATTTCAGTGACCTTGGCTCCCACATTCTTCAGCCCCAGTTTTTCATAGATCTTGATCACGCCCAGGTTTTTGCGGTTCACATGGAGATAGATTTTTTTCAGATGACGCTGACGGCAGAAATCCTCAAAGTAATTCATCCCGACCCGCGCGATTCCTTTGCCGCGGAACTCTTTTTTAAGATAAAACTTGCTGAGGAAGAGCACATCCCCTTCCACACGCACCGCCATGTAGCCAACCTTCTCTCCGTTGAAGGTCAAAAAGTAATAAACGATATTTTCTTCCCGGATCTGGTGTGCCATCGCCTCGCTGGACTGGATCTTATCGAGCAGATAATCCACGAGTGTCTGTCCAACAATAGGCGGAAAATGCTGCCTCCAAATCTCGTAGGCCATGGCGGAGAGAAGCGGGGTTTCATCCAAACGGGCTTGGACGACCGCTATCTCGTTTTGTTTCTTATGTTCATTCATATCTTATTATATTTAACTAAGTTGTGAAAAAATATTGTCAAAAATATTTTGCGCTGTTTCCTGGGTCGGAACGGCTCTCATGAATACGTCAGATCTCTCAACCAGTTCCTGGGGGATCTCCAGCAGAAATTGGGACGGATGGCACGGCATGAGCTGACCATACTGTCTCCGGGAGGTGCAGTGGCTCAGGTAAAGGACTTCCTTGGCGCGTGTGATAGCCACATAGAAAAGGCGGCGTTCCTCATCCAGAGTGCCTTCCAGCTTGGAACGGTTGTGCGGCAGGATCCCTTCCTCCAGCCCAACGATATGCACATAAGGATACTCTAACCCCTTGCAGCTGTGCATGGTGATCAGGGTGACTGCTTTATCCTTTTGATCTTTCTCTTCTTCGCCAAATTCATTGTCCAGAGTGATCTCCTCCAGAAATTCCTGCAGAGCCTCCATCGGGGAATGCTTTGTTGTATAGGGTTCCAAATCCTTGAGCATCTGACGGATATTAGAGATCTTCATATCCCCGGCCTCGGCCGTCTTTTCCACCCGGCGGATATAGTTATATAGCCCCTGATCATCCAGAAATCCATCCAGCCAGTCACTTAATTGAAAGCCCACTTCTTTAGCCATCAGCATATTCCGTGTGCTGGTGATCAGTTCGTGAAAATTCTTGATGGAAAGCTTTGTCCGTTGAAAAAACGGTTCCAGCAGAGCATCATCCCCCATGACTCCAAAAACAGATTTATTCTTTTCCTGACTGATGCCCAGCAGACGTTCCATGGAAACATCGCTCAAGCCGCGCGGAGGTGTATTAGCGATACGCAGCAGGTTGATGTCATCATTCGGGTTGATCAGTGTTTTGATATAGGCCAGCAGATCACGGATCTCACTGCGGTCAAAGAAGCTCTGTCCGCCTATCAGATTGTAGCGGATCTTCGTTTTACGCAGAGCGGTCTCGATAGGACGCGACTGCTGATTAGTACGGAAGAGGATGGCCTGTTTCTGCCAGGGAACGCCATTGATGCGATCCATTTCGATTTGATCTACAACACCTTGTGCTTCTTCCTCAGCGTTGTCATAAGTAGCCAGCTTGATCAGCTCGCCAGTTTCCTGTTCAGACCAGAGATTTTTCACACGGCGACGGACATTTTTCTGGATCACCTTGTTGGCAGCCTTCAGGATGATATTGGTGGAACGGTAGTTCTGCTCCAGTTTGACGATCTTGACCTCCGGATAGAATTTTTCCAGATCCAGAAGATTACTGATCTGCGCACCGCGCCAGCCGTAGATGCTCTGGTCGTCATCACCCACCACACAAAGATTGCGATGTTCCCCGGCCAGCAGATTCACCAGCTGGAACTGGGAGGAATTGGTGTCCTGATACTCATCCACCATGATGTACTGATACCGGCGTCGGCAGTCTTCCAGTGCATCGGAATGTTCATTGAACAGTTTCAGCACCAGCAGGATGATGTCATCAAAATCCACCGCATTGTATGCTTTTAAAGCCGATTCATACAATCGCTGGACATGTTCGGTAAAGACGATGAGGGATTCCGGCTGGTTGAGAAAAGCGTCACGTCCATTGTTCTTGTACTTGCTCATCAGGGCATGGATCGCCTTGGGATCCAGCTTTTCCCCTTCCGCATGGATGTGACTCACGATCTTGCGCACGACTCCCAGCTGATCCGATTCGTCATAAATGACAAAGTTGTTCTTGTAGCCCAAACGGTCTATATACCGGCGCAGGATGCGCACGCAGAGAGAATGGAAAGTACAGATAGTCGGACGCTGGACTTTGCCGTCCTCATTTTTGCAGGAGTCCCTGGGAACAAGAGCGGCTACACGTTCCTGCATTTCCCGCGCGGCCTTGTTGGTGAAGGTCACCGCCAGTATCTTCCACGGCGGGACACCGTTCTCGATAAGATTGGCCACACGGTACGTGATGACGCGCGTTTTACCCGTACCGGCTCCGGCCAGGATCATGACCGGTCCCCGGATGGTGGTAACAGCCTCTCTTTGCTGAGGATTTAATGAATTAAGGTCAATCACGAACGAAACCCGGAATCCCATAAACGGAGAAGCGCGAGATGAAGTCTATTTTCAAACCGGCGCTTCTCTGATGATAAGTTACTGTATGAAAAGATAATAAAATCTATTAAACGGCAGTGCGTCCGGCAGCGAACGCTTTCAGGTTGATATCAATAAACTTGGGTTTGACCGTTTTCCTGATCGCTTCCAACCAGGTCTCTTCAGGCATTTCCAATCCTTTGGAGACCGCTCCCAGCAGGACCACATTGGCCGCCTTGGCGGTGCCGACTTCGATTGCCTTGGCTGTTGCGTCAAAGTAGCAAAGCCGCGGGAACTGAGTCTTGAGGATATCGCCGATGTTATCGGGATAGACCGCCGCTCCGGTGGAGACAGTCACCGGGATGATCCGGTACTGGTTGACCACAGCCAGACCGTCGGGAGCCAGGTAGTGAGCCGCGCGGATCGCCTCCACTCCTTCAAAGGCGCAAAGGACACGCGCGCTGCGCTCCATCACCAGCGGGCTGTAAACTTTTTGGCCATAACGCACTTGCGCGATGACCGTGCCGCCTCGCTGAGCCATTCCGTGGACTTCATTGGTTTTCACATCGTAGCCGGAAAGCATGGCCGCGGTGGAGATGATCTCGCTGGCGAGCAGGATGCCTTGACCACCGACACCCGTCAGAAATACGCTTACACAATCGTTCATTATCGTCTAAAAATTGAGGGTTAAGAAATAGCGTTAAAACGGCAGACCTGCTGGCAAAGCGTGCAGCCGCCGCAGAGCAGATTATTGATGCTGACAACGCCATTGGTAAATTCAATGGCCGGACAACCAAGCTTGAGACACATCTTGCAGCGTTTGCAGACAGCCGGGTCTATCTTTAAAGGCGGTTTCAAGGCCGTGCGGTCGTTCACGATACAAGGTGAACGGGAGATGATGACCGTTGGTTCGGGCAGCTCCAGGGATTCCTTGAGCAGCGCGATGGTGTCATTGAATTTCAGCGGATCGATGGTAAAGACACGTTTGATGCCGCAAGCCCTGGCAAAGTCCTCGATGGAAGCCTGATAAGCCGGCTCGCCCATCAGTGTCGCGCCCGATCCCGGATTATCCTGGTGGCCGGTCATGGCCGTGATGCGGTTATCCAGGACGATGATCACCGGCGCGCTCTTATTATAACCAATATCTAATAAACCTGTTATGCCGGAATGGAAGAAGGTGGAATCACCCAGCACACCGACGACGCGTTTCTTCTCGCCGGCCACTTTCATTCCGTGAGCCACACTGATGCCGCCGCCCATACAGAGGATGGTGTCGATCCGGCTCAGCGGAGCCGATGCTCCCAGGCTGTAGCAGCCGATATCGCCCGACACGATCACGTCAAACTTGCCCAGCGCGGCAAAGACGGCACGATGCGGACAGCTGGGACACAGCACCGGCGGACGCGGAGGCAGTGTTTTGACCTGTTCCACCGGGCCAAAGGCAGGCAAAGGCTTGCCTTCCATCTTGGCGCGGATGGTTTGCAGAGTCATGGGAGAAAGCTCACCCACGTTCGGCACCAGATTCTTGCCGTCACAGGCAATGCCCAAGGATCTCACATGTTCTTCGATAAAAGCGTCTAACTCTTCCACCACAAGGAGCTTTTCGACTCCGGCGGCAAACTGGCGGATCAGATCATCCGGGAAAGGATAGCTCCAACCCAGTTTCAGGACGGAGGCTTCGGGGAAGATTTCCTTCACATATTGATAGGCGATGCCGTTGGTGATGATGCCCAGCTTCTTATCGCCCCATTCGATCCGGTTCAGCGGTGAGACTGATGCCGCGGCCGCCATATCCAGCAGACGCTGCTCGATCTTCACGTGCATGGGACGCGCCCAGGCCGGGATCGTCACGAACTGCGGCGGATTCTTCTTAAATCCTTCCGGCTCATGCTCTACACGCTCAGAGAGTTCCACCAGACTGCGGGAGTGAGCCACACGGGTCGTAGTTCTGAGGATGACAGGCGTTTTGAACTTCTCGGAAATATCCATGCCGGCCACCAGGAAATCGCGCGCGTCCGTGGAATCAGAGGGTTCCAGCACGGGTATTTTGGCCAGCCGTGCGTAATTACGTGTATCTTGCTCATTCTGAGAGGAGTGCATACCCGGATCGTCCGCCACGATGGCGACCAGTCCGCCCACTGTCCCCACATACGTCAGGGTCATCAGCGGATCCGCGGCCACATTCAGACCGACATGTTTCATGGTCACAATGGCACGTGCCCCCGTATAACAGGCACCGGCGGCCACCTCAAAGGCGACCTTCTCATTGGGCGACCATTCGCAGTACACCACATCTTTGTAGCGCACAACGTTTTCCAAAATCTCCGTGGAGGGGGTTCCGGGATACCCGACCGCCACTCTCACGCCCGCCTCATAGACACCGCGGGCGATTGCCTCATTACCAGATAATAACGCTTTCAAACCTGAAATCCTTTCAAGCAGAGACCAGCCTATTCCAATTACCCGCAAAGTTCAATAGAAATGCGTGCACTAATCTAAAAAGGTCTTTGGAGAAGCAGCGATTGAGATTGCATATCTCATCAAAAACAGAAACAATATGCACATCTGAATTATTCAGATAATCAGGTATATCCACAAGGTATATCTGGTGTAAGAATTTATTTAGGATATTAGTAATTATTCACCTCTAATTGAGTAATATTCAAAAAAATACCTCAAAAAGGCTTTTTATCATAGCCGGATGCAACGGTGCCGGGAAAACAACGGCATCCTATACGATATTGCCTGATATACTCAACTGTAGAGAATTTGTGAATGCTGACGAAATAGCACGGGGATTGTCTCCATTCAATCCGGAAGTCAACGCGATCACTGCCGGCAAACTCATGTCGCAGCAGATTCAAAAACTTTTAAAAGAGAACGCTACCTTTTCCATAGAAACCACTCTTGCATCCCGTTCCTATCTGAAACTGATCAAACAAGCTCATGCCAGCGGTTACTTTATCTCACTGATTTATTTTTGGTTAAAATCTCCCCAAATGGCAGAATCAAGAGTCAAACAGAGAGTCAAAGAGGGAGGACACAATATCCCCACAGAAACTATATACAAACGTTATTGGACGGGATTACAATACTTATTTGATTTATACCTTCCTGTGGTAGATCAATGGATGATTTTTGATAACAGCCAATCTTCCAAAATCATGGTTGCGGAAGGCGGTTTAAGTATTCCAAAACGAATATTCAACAAAAGGATTTTTGACGATGTTCAGAACACTTTCAGAAGCAGAAATCAGAGAATTTAGAGAGAAACTCTGTCAAGGACTGGATCTGGCACATAAAAAAATGTTGAAAGAGAAATCCTTGCACAATCAAAAAGTGGTGATTTACGACAACGGAAAAATCAAAACACTTTCCGCTCGTTATCTCTATCGAAAACTATACGGCAAAAAGACTTCATCCCCTAAGCCGTAATTCTTCCATTTACAAAAAACACGAGCGCATTGCCTCAAAAATAAGCGCACCGAAAAGAGGAAATAAGGAAAAAAATAAAATGTTCGATTTATATTGAACATTTTATTTTGTCTAATAGAATTTGTTCGGATGATAAAGGACATTTTATGACGATCACAGCCACTGAAGCCAAAAATAATTTCGGGAAATATCTCACTCTGTCCTCGCGCGAAGATATTTTCATTACGAAACAGGGCAAGATCATTGCCAAACTTTCCAGACCGGAAGTGGATAAAATCTCTGTCCTCAACAGCTTAGTCGGGATCATCCCTTCCTCTGTCTCTGAAGACGACAGCAAACGGGAACGGCTTGCCAGACAATGAAGCTCCTGATCGATACCAATATCGTCATGGATATCCTGCTGAAGCGGGAACCTTTTTTCCGGGATTCATATCAAGCCATACACAAGGCGGCTCAGGAAAATCACATCTGCTACCTGTCCGCTTCGGCGGTGACAGATATTTTCTATATCCTCCGCAAGTCTCTCGGTTCCAAAGAGGAAGCCAAAAAGATCCTGCACCGTTTAGCTGAACTTTTTATTTTCGCGGATGTGCTCAGCAGTGATGTTCTGACAGCGCTTTCCTCAGAACTGGTTGATTTTGAAGATGCCATTGTGGAGACGATCGCGGTCAGGGGCAAAATGAACTATATCCTGACCCGGAATATCAAAGATTTTGCCCGATCCAAAATCAAAGCCATTACTCCCGGTGAATATCTGAAAATTTGACCGCTCCCGTGCGGTCTGTTCGCCGGTGTTTTCGGGTTTGAAGAAAAAAGTCACAGATTCCATCTTTAATTGTTGCAATTTTCCGCGTTTTGAGTTATGAGGTGGGGAGTTATGTCCAGTGTGGGCGAACAACTACGGGCAGCCCGTGAAGCGCGGGAACTCACCATCGAGCAGGTGGCACAAGCTACCAAGCTGAAACTGACGCAGATAGAAGCGTTGGAGACGGGTGATTATTCGGCGTTTCCGGCACCGGTCTATGTTCGCGGTTCCATCCGGAATTATGCCGAAGCGGTCAAGATCGATCCCGCTCCTCTGATCGAGCAGCTGAAGGCGGAAACAGAAAGCAGACCGATCGAAGCCCCTCACGACAACCCTTATGTGGCCAAAGGCGATATCGACAGTCTGACCTGGCGGCTGGCTTCGGTCTCGAGTACGATTCTGCCTGTGGCGCTGATCGTGATCGTTCTGCTGGGCGGTTTTCTGACTTACAAGGTCTGGCATAACTACAAAACAAAGGATTACCTCGTCACCCTGGGCTCAGGTCAATACCCGGATGAGACTCAGGCGGAGAAGATCCGCGAGACACTGCCGCTGCCTCCGGTGGTCAAGCCGTAAGGAGGTTCTCATGATTTCAACAGGTGCAAAAAGGCAGTTCATCTGCTCATTCCACCGGAATCGCTATGTCTGATCCTGAAAATCCAACTTTTTCCTATTTGCTGGACGACCAGCTTTTTCCACCCGGTTCCGCGCTGCCGCTGGACGGTGTGGAGGCCAGCGCTTTGCCGTTTCTGGTCCACTGGCTGCGTTCCCGGCGCGCGGATCAGCCGATCCTGGTGGTGACCGGCGGGACACGGTCGCAGGAGGTTTTTCATCAGGATCTTTGCGCTTGGCATCTGCTGGCCGGGGATGAAAGCCGTTCCCTGCCCGATTATTTTCCTTCGTGGGAGGTGCTGCCCGGTGAGGACCGCCTGCCCGAAGCCGATACTCTGGGCGAACGGCTGAAAACGCTGCTGCGTCTGCGCGAGCATCCCGAACAGGCATGCATCGTCACCCAGGTGGATTCCATCCTGCAAAAGACTTTCTCACGAACCAATTTTCAGGAACGTCTGCGCGAGGTGAAAATGGGCACGGCTCTGGATCCGCTGGAGCTGCTGAGCTGGCTGGATGCTCAGGGTTATGAGCAGGTCAACAAGGTCACTCAGAAGGGTGAATTCGCCGTCCGCGGCGGCATCGTGGATTTCTATCCCCTTTCGGCAGCCTGGCCGGTGCGTCTGGAATTTTTCGGCAGTGAAATAGACTCCATGCGCGAGTTCGATCCCAACACACAGGTCTCGCGCGACCACATCCGCCAGACACTGATCCCTCCCGCGGGCGAGATGGGTATCCTCAGACATCAGCTGGAAAGTCTGGCACCGGGACAGGAACCGGAGTCCGCGGCCGAGTGTCTGATCAAACATCTGCCCAAAAACACGATCCTGTTCATCGCGGAGCCGGGGATCGTCTGGGAAAATCTGAATCTGTTCCGCTCGCAGAAAGGCAGCTGGAGCCCGCTGATCCAGGAGTGGGAGTTTTTCATCGCGGACTTCCTGAAAGACGGCGGCCGCGTCATCCTGGCCGGGGACTGCGACGTGTTCGATTTCCGCAATCTGACGGGCGATGAAGCCAAACTGCTGCCGACGCATGAGATCCGCATCGAAACGCCGCAGACGACCTGCCCCATGCCGCAGGAATCGACTCTGGAAATGGCGGACAATTACCGCCTGCAGCTTTTCAAGCAGATCCTTCAGTGGAAAAAAGAGGGCTACCAGTGCCGCATCACTTACACGAACAAGGGCGAGGATGTCCGGCTGAAGGAGATCTGGGGCGAGCTGATCCTGGGACGCAAGATGCCGCCGCTGGTCCAGGCCGGCATTTCGCGCGGAGTGATCGTGCCGGAACTGCGCTATGCCCTGATCACGGACAACGACATTTACTGCCGGCGCAAGGCTCACCGCTCCCGTCGTCTGACCAAGACTCAGGCCGCCGCGTCCCGTTCGCAGCTGGAGGTGGATTTCGACCATATCGAGACCGGCGATCTGGTGGTGCATTTGCAGTACGGCATCGCCAAGTATCACGGCATCGGCAAGATGCCCCAGGGAGCCGGACACAAGAGCCACACTTTTGCCGCTTCCACGGATTCGCCGGAGTGCCTGATCCTGGAATTCGGCTCGGATGATCCTTTTGCCGATCCGCCCCTGATGTATGTGCCGGTGACGGCCGCGCATCTGGTCAGTAAATATATCGGCGTGGGCCGCGCCCGTCCGCCGCTGAGTCGTCTGGGCGGCAAACGCTGGGCCAATTCCTGCGCTCAGGCCGAGAAAGCCGTGGCCGATGTGGCCGCCGACCTGCTGCGGGTGCAGGCGATGCGCGAAGCCGAGAACGGGTTCGAGTTCCCTCCCGATACGGACTGGCAGCACGCTTTTGAAAACGCTTTTGAATACGAGGAGACCCCCGACCAGCTCAAGGCCATCGAGGAGACCAAGCGCGACATGGAAGGCAAGCGCCCGATGGATCGTCTGGTGTGCGGCGACGTGGGCTTCGGCAAGACGGAAGTGGCCATCCGCGCCGCTTTCAAGGCGGTGATGTCCGGCAAACAGGTGGCTCTGCTGGCTCCGACCACCGTTCTGGTGCAGCAGCATTACAATACCTTTACCGAACGCATGGCCGGGTATCCTTTCCGGATCGAGACCCTCTCCCGGTTCAAGAACCGCAAGACTCAGAGCCAGATCCTTTCCCGGCTGGCCGCGGGCGACATCGACATCATCATCGGCACTCACCGTCTGGTGCAGAGCGACATCCGCTTCAAGGACCTGGGGCTGTTCATCGTGGATGAGGAGCAGCGTTTCGGCGTTCAGCAGAAGGAGAAGATCAAAAAGCTGAAAGCCCTGACGGATGTCCTGACGCTGACCGCCACACCGATCCCGCGCACGCTCTATATGGCGCTGGCCGGGGTCAAGGCCATGAGCTGTATCGAGACACCTCCCCAGGAGCGTCTGCCGGTCAAGACCACCGTCTGCCCGTATG
>JAEENR010000046.1 GCA_016283885.1 Verrucomicrobiota bacterium | reverse complement strand
AGTACGCTGTGGAAAAAGGGAAGCATATCTTCTGTGAAAAACCGATGGCCGTGGACGCGACGGGATACCGCCAGGCATTGGCAGCTGCGCACAAGGCTAAAGAAAAGAATTTGTCTCTGGTGGCTGGTTTCTGCTGGCGCTATGGAACCCCGGAACGCGAGATCATGAATCGTGTGCTGGGTGGTCAGATCGGCAAAGTCACAGCTGTATATTCTACTTACAATACAGGTGCTTTGTGGTGCTATCCTCGTCAGCCGGAATGGAGTGATCTGTTCTATCAGATGAGAAACTGGTATTATTTCTCCTGGATGTCCGGTGATCATATTGTGGAACAGGCTTGCCACAGTGTGGATAAGCTGAGTTGGGCTTTAGGAGATCAGGATCCTGTATCCTGTTTAGCGCATGGCGGTCGTCAGCAACGTATTGAGAGTAAATATGGCAATATCTACGATCATTTCTTCGTTGTCTATGACTTTAAAGGTGGTGAACGTGGTTTCCTGGCCTGTCGTCAGATGGAAAACTGCAGCGGTGGTAACAATGATTATATCATTGGTACAAAAGGCTATGCTAAGATCCAAGCTTTTGGCGGTGAGGAAATTACAGGTGAGAATCCTTGGAAGCTGGAGAAACGTACCGGTATTGATATGTATCAGCAGGAACATAATGAACTTTTTGCCAGCATTCGTAAAGGTGAGGCAAAGAACGATGGTGACTGGATGATGCACAGTACGTTAATGGCGATCATGGGACGTGAGTCTGCTTATACCGGTCGTCGTTTGTCTTGGGATGATATCAAGAATTCTCAGCAGAAACTGATGCCTGAAAACTTGGCATGGGATATGGAACTGCCTGAACCTCCGATTCCAATGCCTGGACGTACAGAGTTCATCTAATATCTGAAATTTGAAAAATCGAAAGCTGTGAACCGAATAAAAGTTCACAGCTTTTTTTGTATATATTGTTTTTTGTGCTATATTTAACATAGATTTGTCTTGTATGACGATCTAAACGTGACTTGTGTGTTTTAATTTGGTATAAAAGTTGCTGCGGGATAAGAGTTGAGATTGAAAACTGCAGAACTCAATTATCAATTTAAGGAATAGTTAGATAAGACTAGAGGGATAATGAATTTAAAAAATTTATTGTTAACTGTTTGTTGTTTATTAGGTTGTCTGTTTCCCTTGCATGCGGAGCAGATCATTCTGATACCGTCAGGAAGTCAATGGAAGTATTTTAAAGGAACTCAATCTCCATCGATACATCCCATTTTTTGGCGGCAAACATCTTTTGATGACAGTTCGTGGAATATGGGGGAGGCTCCATTTTATTATGGAGGCAATATTACCACGGGTACGAAACTCTCAGATATGAAAGGTAAATATTCAACTCTTTATATGAGAAAGAGTTTCATATTGGAAGACGGCGATTATGACAGTTTAACAGTAGAGGTCTTGTGTGATGATGGTTTTGCTTTGTGGATCAATGGGATAGAGGTAAAACGCGAGAATCTTCCCTCTGGAAATTTGAATTATGATACGCAGGCTCCTGAATTAGTGACGGTAGCGGAATGGAAAACTTTTGATTTAAGCGAGTTTAGTGAGGTGCTGAAACCGGCTCAAGAGAATGTGGTGGCTGTTCTCGGAGCTAATTTGAGCTTGGGAAATAGTGGGGATTTTGCAATGGATCTTGTTCTGAAGGCTAATCAGTCCAATGACTTAAATCCTCCGGTTGTCACTAAGATAATGCCGGAAGCTGGTCGTGTGGTGGCAAATCCACCTTATGTCAGTGTAACTTTTAATGAGTCGGTTTCAAATGTAGAAAATAGTTCTTTGTTGTGTGAAGGGGAGCCCGCGGAGAGCTTGGTCGAAGTGAGTGCCAAACAGTATATTTTTAAATTTGCCCCAAGAACTCAATCTGAAACGGTAACTATTGCCTGGAATCCAGAAACGAAAATTTGTGATCGTTCTCAGAATCATAATCTTTTTGTGACTCCTACAGAGAATTGGTCTTATGATGTTAATTTAGATGCTCCCAGATATGATGTTGTGATCAATGAAATCATGGCTGTGAACAGTACGACCTTAAGAGATAATACAGGATCTTATTCTGATTGGATCGAATTATATAATCAAGGTGCGGAGACGGTGGATTTAAGCGGATGGTATTTGACTGATTCCAA
>JAEENR010000045.1 GCA_016283885.1 Verrucomicrobiota bacterium | reverse complement strand
GTTTGAGCGATTTCAGGTAAGCGTCTATGGCCTGGGCTTCGGCTTCAGGACGGACGGTGAAAAGGATATAGCGAATGCCGGAGCGGACAGCCGTTTCGGCATCCGCGCGGATGCCTGTACTCATGCAGGGCGGTGTCCGGTGAGATAAAAGGAGCGATTTGGTGTTCTTGGGATTGCCGATCCCGTCATTGAGCAAATCCCAGTTGAGACCGTCCACACGAGCGTCGGAGGAGTGACAGCTGGCGCAGGACTGCCATCCCTGAAAACAGATGGAAGCATCATTGAAAAGCTGTTCTCCCCAGTGGACCGGGTCTTGGATGTTCGCGGCCGCTGTGTCATTTTTTGTCAGGGGGATGGTTCGCGCTTTGAGCTTCGCGGCATTCAGTTCGATCTTATCCGCCGAGTCGCTGAAATAGTGGACGGCATAGACCGCTTGTTCTGTAACGGCTAGGGATCGGGGGCCGTTCCCGGTGAGTTTCACCCGTTCCCGCAGTCCTGTCAGGAATGACAGATCGTTGTGCAGGTTTTCGATTTGCTCTTTCGATAATTTTTGGATCTTCTCCAGCAGTTTTTGAAAGGCGATGACGCTGAGTTCATGCGTCCCGGCATGGGAGACTATCAGCCGTGTCCCGTCATGGCTCCATTGGACAGCCCAGGGATTGGCGGCACCGCTGTCCACATTATCCAGCAGCAGCGTGCAGAACCGTTCCTGTTTTTGGATGTCGATCAGGGTCAGCGCGTTGCTGTTCATCCAGCCGTGATCCACCTGCGTAGTGGGCAGTGTAAAACGTCCCAGCAGATGCGTGACTGCCGCGTAGTGTCCATCCGGGGAAACTCGGATATCACGGACACCGATGGAGCCGTTGGGCAGCAGGAATTCTTTTATCAACTCACCGTTTGCCGCGTCCAGCAGACTGATCCCGCAGGCAACGACTTCCGCTGTGGCAGCCATCCGCGGCAGACTGTGACTGACAACGAGCTGTTTGCCGTCGGGTGTCACATCCAGACTGAAAGGCGCTCTGGAGGTTTTGACACGGTAGATTTTTTTGCCGTTTTCGGTGTCGTAAGCCGTGATCGTGTCTTCAAAGTGTTCGCAGACATAGAGTCTTTTGCCGTCCGGACTCAGAACGGGCGATCTCGCGCCGAAGCCGGCTTCCCATGTTTCAGGATTGTCCGGTTTAAGGTTGGGACCAAATCCCGAGAACGCGTAAACGCGGCCTTTGCCTGTCTCATTGTCGGAACAGGTGATGAAAAGAGTTGTCTGCTTGGGATCTTTCGAGCCGGGTGCCAGGGTGAATCCTGTCGCGTTCGGCGGGATGGACCAGGATCCTTTCAGCTGGGTGTCATCCAGTATTTGAATGACGTTTTGTCCCGGACACAAAATGAAAGTTTGGGAGGAAAAATTTTTTATATCGCAAGGATATAACCAAGAGGGCAGGGCTCCGGTCTCTGCCGGCGCGCCTTGCCCTTCTTCGCACAGGAGCCATCCCGCGGAGATCACCAGTATCAGCATCCACCGGATCAGTGGAACGAGCGGTGATCCAGTTGAACGGGAGTGACTCTGTTCATTCATATTTTACAGCTTGCCCCAGCCGGGACGATAATCACGTTTGACGTATTTATTCGCTTCTTTCAGATCAAACTTCATGGATCTGGCTTTCCACTTGAGCGTTGTATGCGGGAAGCGGCAAGCCACACTGCCCAGGAGAACACCTTCGGTCAGAGGTCCGGCATAGTCGAATCCGGCTGTCGTCTTATCTTCGCCGCGGACGGCGTTGATGAATTGATGCCAGTGGTTGTTCGCGGGCAGGGTGATCAGTTTCTCTACTTCCGGAACTTTTTCGTATTTGTCGCCATTCTTCTTGAAAATGGTGGGCATGCTCCAGTGCGGGATCAGGTAGAAGCCGTCGGTGCCCATGAAGAGACTGCCGGCTCCGGGGATACCGCCGATCTGGTCAATGATTTCTTTGGGCGGACGTTCCGCTCCGTCATACCAGTGGACATGGATGGTCTTGTCCGCGGTGTATTCCGTACCGGGGAAGACATAGTCAATGGACGTCCGGGTCTGCCAGAAAGACTGGTTCGGGGTCTCATCGCATTCGGAACGGACACTGATGGGCGATTTCAGTTTCAGCGCGGCAAAGACGTTGTCAAAGATGTGACATCCAAAGTCGCCGAAAGCGCCTGTGCCCAGATCTAGGATGTGACGCCACACTCCGGGATGATAGTACTTGGCCAGGTACGGACGTTCCTTGGCCACGTTCAGCCAGAGATCCCAATCCAGATTGCTGGGGATCGGATCCGCCGTGGTGGGCAGGGTCTCTTTGGAGCCGTAAACGGCACTCTGCCAGGACCAGGTCTCTTTGATCTTGCCGATGATGCCTTCCTGGATCAGTTTGACGGTGTTCCGGTACAGTTCATGGGAATGGATCTGGATACCCATCTGGGTAATGATCTTGTGCTTGGCGGCGTATTGGGTCAGCTTGCGTACTTCATAGAGATCGTGTGCCATTGGCTTCTGGCAATAGACATGGATGCCCCGCTTCATCGCGCTCATGGCCATGATCGCGTGCGTGTGATCCGGTGTCGAGACGTTCAGACAGTCGATGTCTTTTTCTTTATCCAGAAGCTCGCGGTAATCTCTGTATACCTTCAGATCAGGATGCGCGCTCTTGATATCCCTCAGATAATTAGTATCCACATCGGCCGCGGCAACATAATCTACATTAGGATGAGAAATGATCGCATTGATGTCGGCTCTGGCCATGTTCGCAGTGCCGAAGCTGGCAAAGCGGACTCTCTCGGACGGCGGTGCCGCGATCAGGTTGCGTGTGATGAAGGGCGCTGCCAGAGTGGCGGCTCCCAAAGTTTTTAAGAACGATCTACGCGAAAAACTCGTATAATTCATGCACAACACCTTGCAGCAAAACGTCCCAAAAGACAAGAAAATCCTGACAAAACCGAATAATTTTTTTGATATATACCGATGAGTTTGGCATGGATGTTGCTCAAAAATGTGTGTTGTATGAGTTAATGCAGCTCATATTTGTTCTTTTCTTTCCGTTTGTCTCAATCAAAAGGGACAAACACAAATCTACTAATAATCTACAGCATTTAAAAAAAATGCATTCTTTCTGGCTGAGTAGTGTTTGGGAGAAACCTTAACGGTTTCTCCCCATCTTTTTTATGCGGAAGGGGCAAAAGTCTTGCAAAGCGTCCTGCAAGTTGCTTCAATGGGTGCGTTTAGATATTGAGCCTCGGCTTGATGTCTGGCAGCTGTATAGAATGAGCTCTTATCCAAAAATCAAATTTGGGACTTCCGGGTGGAGAGGCTTGATCGCCAGAGACTTCACCTTCGATAACGTCCGGGTGGCCGCCCAGGCTGTGGCGGATTATCTGACCGCCGAGCGCAAAGATCCCGCGTCTCCGCTGGCGGCTCTCAAACCCCTGGTGATACTGGGGCATGATGCCCGTTTCCTGGGCAGTGATTTCGCTTTGGCGGTGGCCGAGATCCTGGAGCAGAACGGCTATGAACCTCTTCTTTGCGAGGGGCCTACGCCTACTCCCGTGATCGCTTTTCTGATCCGCGCCAAGAAAGCCTTGGGTGGGATCAATCTGACGGCAAGTCATAACCCTCCTGAATATCAGGGCTTTAAGTTTTCAACATGGAACGGGGCGGGAGCTCCCGCGGAGATCACCAGCCGGGTGGAAGCGCGCATCGCCGAGCTTCAGCAAAGCGGCTGGGAACCGAAAGTGAAGCTGCCGGGGCAGTACACCTGCGCCACGATCGATCCCCATGAGCTTTATTTTGCGGAGATCCGCAAGTTCATTGATTTCAATGTATTGGCTCAGAGCAAGATCAAGGTTGCTGTGGAACTGATGTACGGTGCCGGGCGTGGTTATCTGGATACTCTGCTGGAATCCGCCGGGGTCGAGATCATCCGCCTGCATAATGAGAGCAATCCGCTCTTTGGCGGACATCGTCCGGAACCCAACGCGGAGGGCATGGCTCAGGCTCGTGAACTGGTCCTGGCCGGCAAAGCGACTCTGGGTCTGGGTGTGGATGGTGACGCGGATCGTTTCGGCGTGGTGGATACGGACGGGACTTTTCTGGTTCCCAATCAGATCCTTGCGTTGGCTCTGTATCATCTGGTCAAGAACCGCGGATGGACCGGTTCGGTCGTCCGCACGGTCCCGACCAGCCATCTGGTGGACGCGGTCGCTTCGATCTACGGGGTCAAGGTGCATGAGACACCGGTCGGCTTCAAGTACATCGGCGCGCTGATGGAGTCCGAGCCGATCATCGTGGGCGGTGAGGAATCCGGCGGTCTGTCGGTCAAAGGTCATGTGCCGGAGAAAGACGGTGTGCTGGCCACTCTGCTGATGGCGGAACTGGTCGCCAAGGAAGGCCGGAGTCTGGGGTCCATCCTCAAGGAGATCCAGGACAAAGCCGGTTACTACTACTCCGACCGCATCAACATAGCGGTGGCGCCGGATAAGAAGGCCGGTCTGCTCAGCCGTCTGGGCGCGGGAGTGGACAGGATCGGTGATTTCAAGGTGCAGTCTTTGAACAAGATGGATGGATTCAAGTTCCTGCTGGATGACGGCGAGTGGGTCGCTTTTCGCGCCAGCGGGACCGAACCGGTTTTCCGGTGTTACATAGAAGCGAGGACACCGGCACACCTGGAGGCACTCAAGACGGCCTGCCAGGCTTTGCTGGACTAAACTTTTTATGATTTTGATTTTAACTATTTAGATTTAGATACGTAAGATATGAAAAAAATATTATTAGTGTGCAGCCTTCTGGCTGCGGTAGCGTGTGTGCAGGCGGATGTTCAGAAAGAAGATCTGGACACGGATGCCAAGAAAGTCGGTTACATCATTGGCCAGAGCAATGGTTTATCCATGCTCCAGCAGTATGTGGAGATCGACCCGGATGCCTTTTTCAATGGTTTCAAAGAAGGCTATGCCGGCAAGACCAACGTCTTCTCCGAGGAAGAAGTCCGCGAGATCATGACCAAATTCCAGGCCGAACTCCGCGCCAAGGCTGAGCTGAAGCGCGCTGAGCTGGCCGAGAAGAACCTCAAGGAAGGCGAAAAATTCCTGGAAGAGAATAAGAAAAAGGAAGGTGTCAAGACCACCGAAAGCGGCTTGCAATACAAAGTCATCAAAGAAGGTGAAGGCGACCATCCCGCCGCTGACGACACCGTCACGGTCCACTATCGCGGCACCACTCTGGACGGCAAAGAATTCGACAGCTCCTACAAACGCGAGCAGCCCTCCACTTTCCCGCTCAAGGGCGTGATCAAAGGCTGGACCGAAGGTATGCAGCTGATGAAACCGGGTGCCAAGTTTGAATTCTACATCCCGGCGAATCTGGCTTATGGCGAGCGCGGCAACCGCGGCATCGAGCCCAATTCCACCCTCATTTTCGAGGTGGAACTGATCTCCTTCTCCAAGCCCAAAGCTCCGGAACCGGTCAGCGGTCAGAAACAGGTGACCAGCGACATCATCAAGGTCCCCTCCAAGGCCGAGATGGAAAAAGGCGCCAAGCCTGAGATCATCAAGAAAGAGACTTTGAAAGATAAGAAGGAATAAGTTTTATTTTTCATTCATAATGTGTTGTTTCCGCCCCTGCAGTCTTTCGACC
>JAEENR010000044.1 GCA_016283885.1 Verrucomicrobiota bacterium | reverse complement strand
CGAGGTCATCATCGGCCACAAACGGAGCAAATCTTCCTTCAACCGGGTCTTTTACACGGTCGTCATCCTCCAGATACTGATCATCGGCGGACTGGTTTATTGGAAGATGAAAAATCCATAATCCATTCTGATACAATAACAAGAAACCCCGTGATCCTTTTTGTGTGAAGGCTCACGGGGTTTGTTTTAGTTTTTGACTAGGAGGTGCTTACTGCCAGTACCGCGATCCCCGGTGAAGAGGTGATGACGATATTGGAGTAGTGTTCCACGGTGATGTCGGTGATCTTGCCGGTGACGGCCTGCTCATAGACACGGTAGAGGGAGCCGTCCTGGCAGGGAGTCACGAAGCGCTTGATGTTGCTGGGGTCTTCCGTGGAGAGATGGCTGTCGGCGCTGAAGAGCAGGACCTGATTCTCCGCGAAACCGGCCTTGGTAGAGGCGGTGGACTGACGGCGCTGGGTGCAGACGCGGATCTCATCCACTCCCACCAGCCCGGCCAGCATCTGCGGGGTCATCGTGGCAGAGGCGAAACCGCCCGCGGTGGACTGGGCACGCAGGGAAAGACAGCGCGCCGCCCAGGAAGAATCGCCAAAGAAGACGCGGTTGGGTTTGACACCGGAGCTGTTGGCCGCGCCCAGCAGGGCAGTGATCAGATCCATGTCGGGATCCTCGCCGCTGGCTCCGCTCCAGGTGACGGAAGTGACTGTGGCGGAGTCATAGAGCAAGGTGATGGCCCGTTTGAGCTCGGCACGCAGCAGACGGCGCAGCAGTTTGGCCACGGTCAGCTGCCGCCAGTTGAGGATGCCGCTGACCTGATCCAGATCCACTCTCATGGTCAGGCCTTTGTTGTAGGTTTTGTTCAGGACGATCTCGCCGCTGGGTTCGACCCTGCGGAAGTCGGCACCGATGGCGCGGATGTCTTCTTTCTCTTCCAGGAATTCGTCATTGTTATCGGCTTTGCGGTATTCAAAGCGTCTGGGCACCAGGACGGACGGAGCCACAAAGTCCAGGTCGGCCTGAAGAACGCCGTCATCGCTCCAGCCGACCGCGTAGGCGGTCAGGGGTTCGCTGAGGTAGGCTTCGTCGAAGCGGGAGGTATTGGCCAGAGCGATCCGGCCGGGCTGTAATTCTTGATGGTTTTCGATATTCATATTCATTCTGTTGATAGGGGTTAGACAGGTTGTTCGACAACGAGTTTACGGGGAACACAGGTGATGATCTCGATCTCGTCCCCGCTGGCAGCGGCGGCGGTCAGACTGACACCGACCTGGTAATAGGTCCCGGCCGCGCTGGGCAGGGATTGGACACGGCCCGAAGCCGCGGTATAGACGGCCTCACCGGCGGAAACGGCTCCGGCGGCGACCGCGCGGATGGTTCCCGGTATCGCGCCGAGCAGTTCCACGGCGACAGTTTCACCGGCCGCGGAGGCTTCATCGGTGATGATGCCCAGCGGCATGGCCGAGGCCAGAGCGCAGGGTTTGATCTGGGTGGTGTCGGTGTGCAGCTGACCCAGCAGCCAGCGCTGGCTGATGCTGCCGGTGCTGTACTTGGTGATCGCGTAGCCGTGACGCGCGTTTTCATTGGCCAGACGGATCCTGTTCCGGCGGCGAAAGAATCCGCTCAGGCGGGACAGCAGTCCGGCGCGGGTATCTATTGGTTGGGTATCCTTCAGGGTACCGGTTTGGTGAGCTTCTTGTGAAGGCTCGGTATTTTCATGGCTCATCTTTGGCCCGGTGAGCGCGGGCGTTTCGTGTAAAAACATGGCAGCGATGATACAGAAGACGTTTCCGGCTCAAAACACTCTGTGGCAATTATGGCAATTTCCAGAATCACAGATGATACGGATAAACATAGATAATTTATTATTAAACAATAAGTTATCTATATTGATCCGTATTGATTTACGTTTTTTGGGTCGTTTTCAGCGACGGGAGAGGAGGTTTGGCAATAAGGTCTTGGATGCAAGTAAATTTAGAGTTGATTCACGGGGCCGGGTGATATATGATGGACAACGCGCTTGTTTTGAGGCGTGGTTAAGTCAAAGGGGTCCCGTAGCTCAAATGGATAGAGCAGTGGTTTCCTAAACCATCGATCACAGTTCAATTCTGTGCGGGGCTGCCACGCGAGGTTATAAGAATTTTTAAACGAAAATCGAGGTAGAATCTATGTTCAACGCACCTATGAAAATTTGCATCATCGGTACCGGCTATGTGGGACTGGTCACCGGAACTTGTTTCGCGGAGATCGGTCATGATGTGATCTGTGTGGATAACGCGCCTGAAAAGGTGAAAATGCTCAATTCGGGTCAGATGCCGATTTTTGAGCCGGGTCTGGAAGAAATGGTCAAACGGAACGCCGCGGCGGGACGGCTGAAGTTCACCAGCTCCACCAAGGAAGGCGTGGAGAAGTCGGATGTGGTCTTCATCGCGGTGCCGACACCGCCCCAGCCCGATGGCTCCGTGGATCTGAGCTTTATGGAGAAGGTCTCGCGCGAGATCGCCGAGGTGCTGACACGGTACAAGGTGATCGTGGACAAAAGCACAGTGCCGGTGCGCACGGGTGAGAAGGTGGCCGAGACCATCAAGCGCTACTGCAAGTCGAAGGTGGAATTCGACGTGGTGAGCAATCCGGAGTTCCTGCGCGAAGGGTTCGCGGTGGATGATTTTCTGCATCCGGACCGCATCGTCCTGGGTGTGCAGAATCAGCGCCCGGTCCACGCGCTGAAGGAGATCTACGCTCCGATCAAAGCACCGGTGGTGGTGAC
Source organism: Verrucomicrobiota bacterium (assembly GCA_016283885.1). GTDB lineage: Bacteria > Verrucomicrobiota > Verrucomicrobiia > Limisphaerales > UBA1412 > UBA1412. The sequence goes on along the minus strand of JAEENR010000044.1, from coordinate 1,457 downwards.
AGACATCAATTCTGCCGAGCTGATCAAACATGCCTCCAATTCGTTCCTGGCTTTGAAGATCTCCTATATCAACGCGGTGTCGGTGATCTGCGAGGAGGCAGGCGCCAATGTGGAAGAAGTGGCCGCCGGCATGGGAATGGACAAACGCATCGGACGGTCATTCCTGAACGCGTCTCTCGGTTTTGGCGGAAGCTGTTTCCCCAAGGATCTGAGCGCCTTCATCAAGATCTCGGAGCAGCTGGGCTATGACTTTGGTCTGCTGCGCGAGGTGCAGAAGATCAACGCGCTGCAGATGGAACGCTTTGTGCGCAAGATGGCCGACACGCTGTGGGTCATCAAAGAAAAGAAGATCGGCGTGCTGGGTCTGGCCTTCAAACAGAACACGGATGACATCCGGATGTCGCCGGCGATCGCACTCTGCCAGCGTCTGCGCAAGGAAGGAGCGCATCTGCGTGTGTACGATCCCAAGGCAATGGACAAGGCCAAGACCGTGCTCAAAGAGGTCACTTTTGTGGACGACATGAACAAGGTGCCCGAAGGCTGCGACGCGCTGGTGATCGCCACGGAATGGCCGCAGTTCAAGGAACTGGATCTGGATAACGCGCGCAAGGTAATGACGCACCCGATCCTGTTCGACGGCCGCAATCTGTTCGATCCGGCTCAGATGGAAGCCCTGGGCTTTATCTATAAGAGCGTGGGCCGCTAAGACGGCAGAAAATCGTAAAATAAAAAAGGGGGGAAATCATTCCCCCTTTTTTTGATTACAATATTTTTATTTTGAAACGGCTCGATAAAACTTGGAGGCAGCTTCTCCAGGGGTTATTTCGATTTGTCCTTCAGCATCAATATCTGTCCAGTGGATGCCATCGGTGCTTTCCTGAAGTTTTCCTTTAAACACTATTATTACAAATGGCTTAGAAGCAGAACTAAAATAATAATATCTTAATGTAGGAGTAATATGCTCTTTGTAAATACTGGTGTAAAATTTCCTGCCGATTTGCGATATATCCACAGTGTAAGTAGAGTTATCTTCGGCATCAGAAACCTCTGTCCAATTTTGAGCATCTTCACTTTCGTAGAGAGAATCCGAATAGGTCAGAGTCATCGTCTGCCCCTCGATTTTGCTGGAGATCGTTGGGACTATAAGCTCTTCTGTTCCTACAATAATGCCCTTGCATTTATAGCCCATGGCACTGCTCATTAGCTTATATGAGCCATCTTCATTGAATTTAAGTTTTACCCAGCAGAAAAGTGGATCGGGATAATATCCATAATGTTCATTTCCGGGAGGATATCCATCATATTCGTCATAACAAGGTGATGTTCCGGTATAAATACCTAAATAAACGATTCTCTGGTTTATCCAATCAGATACTGATACGTTTTCTACTTCTTTATAGGTTCCCGATTTAATTTTTTCCCAAGAGAAAACATCGTTTCTTTTTACATTAAAAGCA
>JAEENR010000007.1 GCA_016283885.1 Verrucomicrobiota bacterium | reverse complement strand
TGATTCGTGACGCGTTCCCGGAACTGCCGATCATTGCCGGCAATGTGACCACTGGTGCCGGTGTGGAATACCTGGCAGAGATGGGAGCCAATGTGATCAAGATCGGTCAGGGGCCCGGTTCTATATGCTCGACCCGTCTCGTAGCCGGAGTGGGGATCCCGCAGCTGACAGCGCTGTATGTGGCATCCCGTGCCGCGGCCAAACGCGGAGTGACGATCCTGGCTGACGGCGGCATTACCAAGTCGGGCGATATCGTCAAGGCGCTGACGTTGGCACAGGGCGTGATCTGCGGTGGTGTGCTGGCCGGATGCGATGAGTCTCCGGGCGAGATCATCGAGATCGCCGGCAAGATCTATAAGAAATACCGCGGGATGGGCAGTCTGGCGGCGATGAAGGCGGGTTCCGCCAGCCGTTACGGTCATCTGAAGAGCGACACGACCCGCAAGATCGCGGCCGAAGGGGTTGAAGCCTTGAAGGAAATAGCCGGTTCACTGGATCATGTGCTGACCCAGCTGATCGGCGGTATCCAGTCCGGAATGGGATATCTGGGAGCCCGGACGCTGGCGGAACTGCGTCAAAAGGCCCGGTATGTGCAGGTGAGTGCCGCGGGACAGCGTGAAGCCTCGCCGCATGATGTGATCGAACTGAAAACAGCTGTAAAATAAAAGGTAAGTGGAATCACGGCAGCAGGTTGGAAAGATAAAAACCAATTCATTCCGTTCGATCCCGCGCAAGAAATTAACGATAAACATAAAAATATCCTTGCCTCTGAGGAAGGAGTTTGCAAGGATGTGTCGGCTTTATGAGCGAGAATATTTTAGAATCGAGTAAGCTTTACGAGTTATGGGCCTGGTATGAGGCCAATCGTAAAAGAGTGCATTTATGGGCTACGATCATCCTGATCGTGGGTATTGCTATTGCTTATGCTATTTGGAGCGCGAAACAAAAAGAATTGAACGCGAATAACGCGGTCTTTCTTCTGGGAGAACCTGTTAGCGTGATAGCTGACGGGAAAGTTCCCGGTGATGATCTGAAAAAAGTGGCAGATAAGTACAAAGGGACAGCCGCCGCGGAAAGAGCTTTGCTGGAAGCGGGTTCCGCTTATTTCAACGCCGGTGAGTATCAGAAGGCCGAGGAAGCTTTCAAACGCTTCCAGACCGAGTATCCCAGCAGTGATATGAAGAGCATAGCCGCTTATGGATTAGCGGTTTGTCTGGATGCTGCCGGTAAAGATGACGAGGCTTTATCCGCTTATCAGGCCCTGTCGCGCGAGAACAATTCTGTTGCCCTGCAGGCGAAGATGAACATGGCCGCTATCTACCAGAGCAAGGGTGATAACGAGCAGGCGGTGGAAATGTATCGCGAGATTTCTACATCCCATCAAAGCAGCTGGGCTGGAAAAGCTTATGCCCAAGTTCGGAAAATGGAGACCCGTTTCCCTGAGCTGGTAAAGAAACCCGAACCTCCGAAGACGGAAACCCCGGCCGCCAAGGCTCCGCAGACTTCTGTGAAGGTGCCGCCGATGCTGGCCGCGCCGGCTGAGGAGAGCGAGAGCGTCGCCAAGAAAGCTGTCGATGATGTGAAAGATGCCGCCAAGAAGACCGGTGAAGCTATCAATGAAGCGGCTAAGGATGTCAAAGACGCTGCTGGAAAAGCCGCTGATTTCGTCGAAGATAAGACCAAGAAAGCGGCTGAAGATGTGAAAGATGCCGCCAAGAAGGCCGGTGAGGCCATCAATGAAGCGGCCAAAGACGTGAAAGACGCCACAGTGAAAGCCGCCGATGCCACTGGCGAAGCGGTCAAGAAGGCTGCCGATGATGTAAAAGACGCGGTCACTCCCGACAAGAAGTAAGGGATATTTCAATTTACGAGAAGGACGGTTTAAGCCGTCCTTTTTTGTTTTAGGACAAAAGAGTTTGGTCAGAGTGAATTTACGTCTGGTCAATCTGCCAAGAGAAGGTTAGAATCTAACCCGTCTGGGGCGGTCGCCAACAGGATCTTGCCCCTTTTATGAAACACTGACAGCAGAGCACAGGAGAAACCTGTCCGACTGCTGCAATCTTTTTATTTATTGCTGAAACTTGCTATGACCAGCAGCGAATTGCGTCAATCTTTTCTCGATTTCTTTAAATCGAAGTCGCATGTTATTGTTCCATCTTCGAGCTTGATGCCCGATTCCCCGAACCTGCTTTTTACCAACGCGGGAATGAACCAGTTTGTCCCGATCTTTCTGGGTCAGCGCACCTGCCCTTATGAGACTAAGCGGGCAGCGGATACCCAGAAGTGCATCCGCGCCGGCGGCAAGCATAACGATCTGGATGATGTGGGGATGGACACCTATCACCATACGTTTTTCGAGATGCTGGGCAACTGGAGCTTTGGCGACTATTTCAAGAAAGAAGCCATTGAATGGGCCTGGGAGCTGATCACCGAGGTTTGGAAGTTTCCCAAAGAGCGTTTGTATGCCACCGTCTATTGTCCGGACAAGAGCAAAGGCGATCCCAGTGAGTTCGACCAGGAGGCTTATGACTGCTGGGCGGTGCTGTTCACCAAGGCGGGACTCGATCCCAAGATCCACATCCTCAACGGCGGCAAGAAAGACAACTTCTGGATGATGGGCGATACCGGTCCGTGCGGTCCCTGTTCGGAGCTTCACATCGATCTGACTCCCAAGGGCGACACTCAGGGCAAGCTGGTCAATGCCGGTCTGGGTGACTGCATCGAGATATGGAACCTGGTCTTTATGCAGTACAACGCCAATCAGGACGGCACCTTCACTCCGCTGCCGGCCAAGAGCGTGGATACGGGCATGGGCTTTGAGCGTGCCGTCAGCATCATGCAGTGTACGAAGAATTTTACGGATTTCAACGGAGTGATCTCCAATTATGAGACCGATGTTTTCCGTCCGATCTTCCAGGCACTGGAGAAATTGAGCGGTCACAAGTATTCCAGCACTCTGCCGGGCAGCGCTCACTTGGGGACTCCTGAACAGATGAGAACGGATATCGCTTTCCGTGTCATTTCTGACCATATCCGCACACTGAGTTTCGCGATCGCGGACGGGATCGTTCCCGGCAATAACGACCGCAACTATGTACTGAGACGCATCCTGCGCCGCGCGGTGCGCTACGGACGCTCGATCGGCTTTACCGAGCCTTTCTTCTATAAGCTGGTGGATGTGGTGGCGGACTGCATGGGCGATGCATTCCCGGAGGTGCGTGAACGCCGGGTTTTCATCAAGAATACCATTCAGACCGAAGAGGTCGCTTTCAACCGCACGCTGGACCGCGGCATCCAGATGTTTGAGCAGGAAGTTTTCAAGATCCGCAATAAAGGCAAGAAGGAGGATTCCGCACAGCGTGAGATGCAGGAGACCGTTCATGGACTGGGTAAACTCCGCCGGGAGATGGAAAAGTTGAAGATCACCGGTCAGGCTGCCATCAGCGGCGATTTCGCTTTTCTGCTCTATGATACTTTCGGGTTCCCTTATGACCTGACGGAGCTGATGGCCCGCGAGGTCGGTTTGGAAGTGGACCGCGCCGGCTTTGACAAGCTGATGGAAGAGCAGCGCAAACGCGCCCGCGCGGCTCAAAAGAAGGTCGTGGTCGAAGTAGATACCGGACTGGACATCGAGACCCGTTTTGTGGGGTATGACCAGGATGTGACCGAGTGCCGGGTCGTTTCGCTGTTCAAGAAAAAGACCAATGACAAAGAAGATTATTTTGCCGCGGTGGATGTTTCCTCCTTCTACGCGGAGATGGGCGGTCAGGTGGGCGATACCGGCTTCATCGAGATCGAAGGCATCTCTCTTCCGATCCATGTGGTGGATACAGTCAAGCGCGGAACGACTTTCTTCCTGAAACTTTCCGCCAGAGACTGCGCTTTGGCCGGCTGGGACAAGGAACTGCCGGAAGATTTCAATACATCCGCCCGTTTGTCGGTGGACGTGAAACGCCGCCGCGCGATCGAGCGCAACCATACCGCGACGCATCTGCTGCACTGGGCGTTGCATTCCATCGTTGGGAAAAACGTCGTGCAGAAAGGTTCCGCGGTCACGCCGGATAAATTTACTTTCGACTTCAACAGCCAGCCTCTGACAGCCGAACAGCTGAGCCAGGTGGAAACGCTGGTGAATGAAAAGATCATTGAGAACTCACCCGTTTACTGGCAGGAGGTGCCCTATACCCTGATCGAGAAAAACGAGCATATCATGCAGCTCTTTGGCGAGAAATACGGCAGCAGGGTGCGTGTCATCCAGGTGGGCGGTATTCCCGGAGAATTAGATGGCTACAGCATGGAGCTTTGCGGCGGTACCCATGTTCGCGCGACAGGCCAGATCGGCCAGTTCCGCATCGTCGCGGAATCCGCGGTCGCGGCCGGTGTGCGCCGTATCGAAGCGGTCACCGGCATGGCGGCCTATCAGAAAGGTGTGAACGAAACCAATCTGATACGGACACTGGCCGGCAAGGTCAATTCACCGGTCGGCGAAGTGGAACACAAACTGGAAACGCTGGTCGAGAAACAAAAGACGCTGGAGCATCAGGTCAAGACACTCCTGCAGAAGCAGGCAGTCTCTGTCGCCAATGAATGGATCGCCAAAGCGGAGACTGTCAAGGACGTGCCGATGATCCTGGGCAGTCTGGGCGAGTGCGAGACCGATCATCTGCTGGCTGTGGTGGAGAATCTGCGCTCACGGTTTGCCGGTGTGATCACACTGACCTGTGTGCAGAACGGGAACGTGGTGATGACCGCGGCTGTTTCCAAGGATTTCACATCCCGGATACAAGCCGGCAAGATCATCCAAGCCATCGCGCCTATCTTGGGCGGACGCGGCGGCGGTAAACCCGATTTCGCGCGCGGCGGCGGTAAGGATGCCACTAAGATCGGCGAGGCTCTTGCCAAGGTCAAAGAAATGATTTAGGAATTTAGGCGCAAGACCGTCATTAGATTTTTTCTGATGACGGTTTTTTTAAGTAAAAGTTATACTGATATATGCTTTTTAATTCTTTAGAATTCGCGATTTTTTTGCCGATCGTATTTTTATTGTATTGGTATATCTTCAGCAAAAGCTATCGCTGGCAGAATGTGTTTCTTCTTTTAGCCAGCTGTGTGTTTTATGTCTGCTGGGATTGGAAAACACTGCCGCTGATCGTTCTCACGGCCTTCTCGACCTGGCTGTGCGGATTGGGAATACACAAAGCCCGGCAGACCGGAACAGCGAAGGGGACTCACTGGTATCAAAGCAAAGCCGGACTGATCAGCGCGGCGAATATCATTTTGAATCTGGGGATCCTCTGTGTTTTTAAATACTACAATTTCTTTGCTCAAAGTTTCGCGGATGCTTTTCAAATTTTCGGGATTCACCTGGGATATACCACACTGCACCTGATCCTGCCGCTGGGCATCAGTTATTATACCTTCCGTGCCATCAGCTATTCTATAGATGTTTACCGGGGGCAGATGGAGCCTACACGTGATTTTCTGGCTTTCTTCGCGTTTATTATTTTCTTTCCGTTGCTGCTGGCGGGTCCCATTGAGCGTGCCCGGACGATGCTGGGGGATTTTTTAAGAAAGCGTGCTTTCGACAAAGATCTGACTGTGGATGGTCTTCGGCAGATACTATGGGGGCTTTTTAAAAAGATCGTCATCTCAGGCAACTGCGCACTGTTTGTGGACAAATGTTTCAAGGGAAATCCGGGAGGTTTTGATGCCAGCATCCTGTGGACAGCCATCGTTCTTTATGCGTTTCAGCTGTACGCGGATTTCAGCGGCTGTTCGGATATAGCGATCGGTGTTTCCAAATTATTTGGCTTCAGACTGAAAAGGAATTTCAACTATCCTTATTTTTCCAGGAACATGTCGGAGTTTTGGCGGCGCTGGCATATTTCTTTGATGAGCTGGTTCATGGATTATCTGTATATCCCGCTGGGCGGAAGCCGCGGCGGAAAATGGAAAACGATACGGAATATCTTTATCGTTTTTCTCATCAGCGGATTGTGGCATGGAGCGGACTGGACCTTTATTCTCTGGGGCGGGCTCCAAGCCGTATTCATCCTGCCGCTGGTTTTATTAGGAACCTCTAAACGGTATAAAAACACCGTGGCGGCGCAAGGCAGACTGCTGCCGGGCGGAAAAGAGTTTTTCAGCATACTGACCACTTTTGTTATATTTTGCTTTGGGTTGATACCTGTCCGCTCGCAAACGGTCAGCTACGCGCTCGAATATTTTTATTCTATGTTCGATCTCTCTTTCTTCACCACACCGGTCGGACTCAAAGGAAATATCGTCGTGTTCATTCTCATCATGCTTGTCATTGAATGGCTCCAGAGGGAGAAAGAACACGGTCTGTCCGATTTGAAGATCAAAAACAAGTTCTTGCGGTATGCTCTGTACTATGCGCTTACGATATGCGTATTCTGGTTTGGAGGAACGCAGGAGGCATTTATCTATATGCAGTTTTAGTGATGAAAGATTTGAATCGAATCGTATTGCGTGTGTGTTTATATCTGCTTCCGCTGGTGATCCTGGCGGCAGGACTGGAATATACAGCCCGGCATCTTCCCAACAGTTATATCCTGAAAAAGGAATGTTTCGAGGATTACCTCAGCAAAAATAAACTGGAGGTTTTGATCCTGGGCGATTCACATGTTTTGCACGGTCTGGATCCGCGGGAGTTTTCCATGAACGCTTTCAATATGGCTGAGGATGGCCAATATCTGGAGTATGACCTGGGTCTTCTGAAAAAGTACAGGGATCGAATGCCCGATTTAAAATATCTCGTGCTGCGTGTAGGAACGCGTGCCTTTTTCTGTCAGATAGGGGACACATCGGATATGCAGCAGGCTTATGAATACACGATCTATTACGGGATAGATCATTTGCCATGGAGTATTGAGAATCATCTGGAGCTTTTCCATATCCGCGGGATCGAAAAAAGACTGTTCAACGCCAAAAAAATGCGGGAGGAATATGATCCGTCCCTGAGAGGATATTCTCCGCATTTTGTGCAGGACAAGTCTATGCGGAAAGATGTCGTTTGTACAGGTCGGGAGGACTGCAACTGTCCCGGACTTCGCCGTGTGAGGACACACTTGCCGCTCAAACCGGAGGAAGGCTGGTCTGTCAATACGCGTTATCTGGAGGAGATCATCCAGATCTGCCGGGAAATGAATGTGAAGCTGGTTCTGCTTCATTGCCCGTGCTTCGATTGGTACAGAGCGCATCAGAACGAAGAGCAAACAGAACAGCTCAGAGTATTATGCCGTTCTCTGGCCGCGGAAAATAAGGACATTTATTTCCTGGATCTGCTGGATGACCCGGATTTTGTTCGGGACGATTATTACGATGTCAATCATTTGCAGGATAACGGTGCGAAGAAGTTTTCCAGAAAGGTGAATGATTTCCTGCTTAGTATTGATGGGAAGTAGAGAGGTGTCAGTTTTGATACCGGGTCGGATCAGGGATGCCGGCCTGAGCGAAAGCTTCACGGCGTTCTACACACGTTCCGCATTTGCCGCAGTGAAGGTCTCCGCCGCAGTAGCAGGACCATGTCTTGCTGTAATCCACGCCCAGTTCTGAACCGATGCGCACGATCTCGCCCTTATCCTGATGAGTGAAGGGACAAAGCAGCTGGATGTCCTCGTAAGTCCCGGCCGCGATGGCTTCTCCCATAGAACGGATAAAGCCCGGCCGGCAGTCGGGATAGATGGCGTGATCGCCGGCATGAGCCGCGATGACGATCCCGGTGGCTCCGATACTTTCGGCGTAACCCGCGGCAATGGCCAGCATGATGCCGTTGCGGAAAGGGACAACGGTGCTTTTCATATTATCGTCATCATAGCTTCCCTGAGGGATGTCGCCGCCGGACAGGAGCAGATCGGATTTGAAAGATTTTCTGATGAAATCCAAATCGATGATCTCATGACGGATCCCGCATTTTTCCGCGTGGTACCGGGCGAACTTCAGTTCCTGTGCGTTGTGTTTGGAACCGTAGTCAAAACTCAAGGCCAGAACGACCCGGTGCTCTTTTTGAGTCAGGTAAAAAGCCGTAGTGGAATCAATGCCGCCGCTGAGGAGAACAACGCAGTCCATAGATGAGAGTGCTTACTCCGCGCTGTCCACGTGGGTAGTCAGACTGATGCCGCCGCGCGCGTGGAACTGACCTTCCACGATGAGTCGTTTCGGTTCGCAGGCTTTCTTGAAATCATCAAAGATGCGGTTGGTGATGTTTTCGTTGAAATCGCGCTGACTGCGGAAAGAGGCCAGATAGAATTTGAGCGACTTGGTTTCCACACAGCGTTCGCCGGGCATATACTCAATGTGGATCTTGGCGAAATCCGGCTGACCGGTCACAGGACAGAGCGACGTGAAATCCGTGCAGTCGAATTTGACCCAGTAATCCCGATCCGGATTGCGGTTTGGAAAAGTTTCCAGTGTTTCAAAGGAAGGTTTCTCCGGAAAGGATTGTTTCGAGTTGCCTAAAAGTGTGAGTTCTTTCATAGCTAGGAAAGGGGGAGTTTTTCTATTGTTTATATTCTTTCATCAGCTCCAGCATTTCCTGCACGGCCCGGACGATGCCGACCGTCACGGAACGGCTGATGATGGAATGACCGATGTTCAGCTCCACCAGATGGGGAACACGGTATATCTGCCGGATGTTGGTATAGTTGATCCCGTGTCCGGCATTGACTTTCAGCCCCAGCTGATGAGCCTGATTCGCGGCAGTGATCAGGCGTTGGACTTCGGCTTCCTCCGCGTCGGGTCCGACATAGCAGGCTTCCGCGAAAGCGCCCGTGTGCAGTTCGATGAACTGGCTGCCGATGCGCCGCGCGGCTTCGATCTGCGCCGTGTCCGGGGAAAGAAAGAGACTGACTTCGATCCCGCTGTCTTTCAGACGGCGGACTGTTTCCGTAAGTGAGGACTCCTGACCCAGCGCGTCCAGGCCGCCTTCGGTCGTGACTTCCTGACGGCGTTCCGGAACGATGCAGACGATGTCCGGTTTCAGCCGGAGAGCGATCTCAACCATTTCCGGATTGTTGGCCATTTCCATGTTGAGCCGCGTCTTGATCTGCTGGCGCAAAGCGAAAATATCCCGATCCTGGATGTGGCGGCGATCCTCCCGCAAGTGAGCCGTGATACCGTCCGCGCCTGCCTCTTCACACAGCAGGGCGACAGAGACCGGATCCGGTTCGCCGTGGGTGTAGCCCTTGTAGCGGGCCTGCCGCAGGGTGGCGGTGTGATCTATGTTGACACCTAGCTTGAGCATAACATTCAGAGGTTCGATTTTAGCGGTCGACCAGCCATTCGCAGAGGAACCAGAGTTCCAGCGCGGAGAGACCGCAGGTGGACATCCTCTCGAAAAAGAGTTCGTTAGGGGCGGTTTGGTGTCCCTTTGTGACGCTGTTGCCCAGACGATCGCGGGTGATATAGGCCCAGGCGAACACATTGGATGTGCGTTTTTCCTTAGCCTTTTTTACGGCATCCTTCTGAGCTTTTTCTTTCAGCTCTTCCGGGGTCATATCCTCCTTCTTTTTCTTCGGGGTCTTGGGTTTGTTCTTGTCCACATTCTTCAGCTCCGTGATGAACAGCGGGATCTGCATCTGCCACTGTGCCAGTGTCTGGCCGGTCAGCTCCCAGGAATAGAAGAACGTATCCTTGTCGCTGGATACCGCCTGCCAGGTTTCCTCCGGCAGCAGTTTTCCCTTCGGGATAGCCGGAACAGTGGCGGCCATCACATAATCCCGTTCCGAATCCTGGATGCCGCGCAGTGTGGGCATCAGGATCGGCCAGCCGACCCAGCCCAGTTCGAGCTTATTGGTGTTGACGGCTTGCTGAAGAGGATTCCTCATGCTGGGATAATTCTTGGTGAGCCATTGCTGGATGCCCTCTCCGAGAGTGGGAACGGCTTTTGTGGCATCTTCCGTATTGAACACCAGCATGGTGTGGAAAGGAATGTCGTATGTATAGAGGTAGAGCTGATCGGGTGCGGCGGTCTTGCCGGCGATCTGGCTCCACCAGGGCTGTGCCGCGACCCAGTTGGAAGCTCCGCGGAACACGCTCAGATGATCCAGCGGATCATTGATCACGTTGGTGGGGAACTGCCAGTCGGAACCGATGAAGTTGACTTCATTTTTCAGCAGGACCCGGCATTCGGTCTTGACATTTTCGCCCTGCAGCCAGCCGTTGATCTTGATCGAGGAAATGTTTTGAGTGATGGGGCAGGAGATCCCCGCCTGTTTGCTCAGTTCCTCCACATTGGCGCGGATAGCCAGATTGTTCGTTCCCAGAGTGGGGATCGGGCGTTTGCCGTGGATCAAGTCCAGCGGGATGTTTTCAGAAACTTTATCGCCTTTCCAGGTGTAATAGATCAGCCAGCCGCAGCCGTGCGCCAGTCCTTTGGAAAGACCGGACGCTTCATCCTTCTGCACCCAGGTCTCTTCCTTGTTGACGGTATTCTTTTCGGAGGTCACGGTGCCCTTGTCGGGAGACCCCGCGCGAACTGCTTCAAAACGTCTGCTGGCTTCGTCATTGCCGACCTTGGCCGCGAAAACAAAAGTGGGATCATCACCGCCAATGGACTGGATATAGATCTCGTTGTCCAGCAGTGTGTTGATAGGACCCGTACCAAAGAAGGAGATCAGCCCCGTCTCATCCAGACGCTGGGCGAGGATCCTCTGAACAGTTTGCGTTTGAGGTGCTTTCAGCAACTCCTTCAAAAGAGTGCCCTGGTTACTGCGGCGAACCTCTTTTAATCCGGAAAACTGGAGATAAAAAGTCTCGTTCGTTGTTTGCGCGAAAATTTGCGTCACTCCCGCCGCTGTCAGGAACAGCGCGGCTGCCAAAAAGCTCAATAAACTCTTGTTTGTTTTCATCGTTTGAATCTCAGACTTACAAAACACAACCGGCTTTATTGGAGCAGAATTTGTACCAAATTGCAAGAAACCTCTTTCAAATGTACGTGTCTTAAACCCAAAATTGTCATTAGCAGATAAAAATTCTGAGATCATACATCGTTTTTTTTGTTGACGTACTCTGTTTTGTAAAACACTTTTTTATCACCATTCACCCCTGATCTGCATGACCGTATTTACCAAATTGGTATTAGAATAGCGCATAACTGTAAAAGAACCATACTTTTGGCTCATTCTATTAGAATATTCAGTAGAGATGAGTTTATGTTGGTATTCTTTCTCATCAAAATTTTCGCCCTGCTCGATTTTTTGCGCAAGAGTCTCTTTCATCAGCTCAACAGTTTCCAGAAAGAAAGGGGGATCGTCTTGTTTCAGCTGCAAGTGACCTAATAAGTTTAAAAACTGTTGCTGTTTTTCTTTCTCTTTAGTGTTTTCAGTAATGTTTTTAATAAAGACAGAACCAATCCAATCTTTATCAATTCCCGTCAGACCATCGAGCAAACTTGTGAACATGGAATTAGCTTGTTCATTCGAGCCAATGAATTTTCTTACGGTATCCACGATGTTTATCTTTTCAACCAAAGTAGCATCCGGACGGTTGAAAGCTTCATAAGCAAATGGGATTCCCGCTTCACCTAAATTATCCATTTTCAAACTGAAGATATCCATGGAAAGTTTCCCGTCTTCATCAAAGGGAGTCAAAGCTTGTACTATTTCATTAAAATCCTTTTCACTGATTTTTTTGATGTAGGCAAGCAGAGAGTTCTGTTCCTCACGGTCACAGACAGGGAAATACGCTTTGTAAACTGCCAGAACAGGCTGCGTAAAAGATTCTTTGTCCGCGTCCAAAAGGAGATTTCCGGCGCTGATGATTTCCCGGAGATTCTTGGAACTTTGCATAGATTGGTAAAGCAGACCCAAAGCCGCAGGCGTTTTGATATTCCCCAAAGTGTAGATCAAACCAAGTCGTGACGTTTCCGGAACGGGGTCTATATTATAGACTGTTCTTTTGAATCGGTTTAAGGGGATATTTGTAGTTACGACCGGAACAGTATATATTCGATTTGAAGGAGCAACATACCTGGAATAATCGTAAAGTACGATATTATCTCCACTGGTCAAATAATCACGGATAGCATCCAGAGACTTGTCGCCTTGATTTTGAAGCCCTTGAAAGATGAAGAACGCCGCTTCCAGCTGGTCATGGCATTCTGCTTTCAAGTTTTCATTAGGAATGACCTTGTCTCCAAAGTATGTTCTAAGAGGAGGAGCTTTGTCGCCGAACAACTCGAACCAGTCCTTCATTTCGCGGAGACGGGCAATCAGTTTTTTGGGTTCCAGTTCCGGTATATCCAGTTCCGGTACATTGGATTTCAACTCGTCTATCCGTACCTTGAGAGCTTCTAGTTCTGCCTGTATCTTTTCCTTTTCCAGATTCCACTGTGCTTCCTGTTGAGCAAGCGTTTTCTCATTAGAAGAACGGATGTGCGCGATGAGTGCCACGGTCAAACCGAATGTGATAATACACAGAATAATAAAGATATAAAATTTTTTCATACTCTAAT
>JAEENR010000006.1 GCA_016283885.1 Verrucomicrobiota bacterium | reverse complement strand
TGATCTTCTCCAAAGATCCTTCCCCTTGAACAGTCCAGCCAATCTCTTTCGCACCGCCTTTGCCCACTCGATTCGGTCCCACAGGCGACCTTGTAAAGGCACGGGGATTCAATTCTACCTTCTGGATAACTTCATTTAGAAATTCCCCCACCTCTCCATTCACCTGATCAGAATTGCCGTTGATGATCATTTTCCCCGCAGCAGTCACCTCTTTTTCAGCAATCTTATACTGTTCTTGTTCTTTCTTCATTTTATTCAATTTGAGAACAAGCTGTGCTTTCTGCCGCTTCAATTCCTGTGCCGGCTTGAGTATCGCTCCCTGCACCAACATAAAGATAATAAAGATCCCTACACAGGAGAGTACCGCGATACCTAATATTTTTTCACGACCTTGTATCTGCATCTCTACTGATCCCCTTTCCGTCTTTGCTGTCCGCCATTTCCTCTGCGCTGCTGCTTAGGATTAGCCTGTTCTTCTGCTTTTTTCACCATTTCACGCCGTTCCTGCACCGGCATCGAGGATATATCGTCCTCCGGACGCGCAGGTGGCGTGTTCAATGACTCCAGATCCAGAGATTCCTTGCTATTCGGCAGCAGCAGTTCAAAAGTCGTTTGAAATGCATAGCCGCCTTTTCCACCAACAGGAATGATCGCCGGAGACTTCAGCCGGTATCCGGCTTCTCTTAGCTGTGCATCCAGTTTAGTAATGACATCGCTACGGGTTGCACGGACTGAAAGCACGATATTACTGCGGGCTCCCGTGGAAAAACTCGTCACATACAGCTCCTGTGCGTTGGGCAGCAGTGAACTTAATACCGCCAGATGATCCAACCAGTAGTTTTCGCTCTTCTGCCAGGTTCGCAAAGAAACAGCCTGCAATATATTCTGTCTCCAGACAGCCTGATTCTTGGACAGCTTGGTAATCTGCTGCTGCACAGCATCCTTCTCCGCCGTCCTCACCTGGATAACATGGGAACGGATCACAAAAAACATCAGGAACACCAGCAGCAAAGCCACCGTTCCCAGAACCATCTGCTTTGTTTTGCCGGAATCGGAAATGGATGGTTGCTTGGGATTCAGGAAATCCAGCGAAAGTTTTCCATTGTTCAGCAACTCTGACGCGAATCCCGATGTCAAAACGATATTTGACTCATTCTTGATTACTGCGTCCTTAAGCGGGATTGTTTTGGCCGGATTGAACTCTTCCACCAGAATATCCGAAGAATCCACTTTTTCACGCAGGGCATCCACCAGCCGCTGAGTCTCACTACCAAAGCGCGTCACATAGATCCTGTTGATCAAACCGTGAAAATCATCTTGTTCATACGAATGGATGCACCTCATCGTCTCCATTACCAGCTGTTCCAGCCATTCCTTGAACTGAATTTCTGTATTTCTTGAACCTAGTGCTGCCTCACGACTGGCGACTAAACGCCCTTTCTGGGAAATATCAATGGTCACGGTGTCCTTGGCAACAGAAAGAAGCATCATGGAACCAGACGCAACGGAAGGTGGAACCATGTCAGATAACGCGAACGCTCGCGAGGCAGACTCAAATCCCAACGCGATCAGTTTGAACCCAGCGGCTTTGGCAATCTCTTGGTAATGATTCACTAGTATCTGAGGCACGACTGCAACGGTCACTTCTAACTGCTTCTGAACAGTACTTTTCTCCTTCTCTTTTTCAGCAGTGGACTCCGGGGCAAGATGAGTCTCGATCGTTCCGTTGATAGAAAAATCAATGATTGCGTCTTCGGGCCGAAACGGCAGATCACGTGTGATTTGGAAATGGATCATCGAGGCGACTTCCCCTTCATTCTCCACACAAGGAATCAGCATCTGCCTCAGCATCACCTCTGATCGGGAAATCCCTAGGACGAAATTTCCGGATGATATCTTCAGCTCTTTCAGCTTTCTGGATAATGCCGTTCCAATATCCTTTTCTTTCGGATTTTCAGGCAGTTCCAGTTCAAACTCTTCATAACGTGTGAATTTTACGGCTTTAGCTCCAGATACAATTCCTTTCGAGGCACAAAGCAATGTCACCCACCGGTCATCAATATCTAAAACGACGACGGATGAAGGAGCTTTCTTCATTTTAAAAAGTTCCTGCAGCTTTGCCAGCGATCCGTTTTTATTGAATTTACCTATCACGCTTTTATTCCTATGCCGCATCTTCCACGGCGTTATCACTCTCTTCCGTTTCTACCTTAAAAGGCATTCCCAAACGTGTCAAATCTCTCAGCATCAGTGTTCTGGGCTGTCCCTCCGCAGTATCCGCGATCACCTCTAAAACACAATATCGTCCAGAAGGGATCGAATAGCCCGCAACATAAAAATGATACTGCCAAGAACGCGTTGTAATGTAAGGATAAATCGCCTGAAACTTCTCTGTATCCAGTGTTCCCTGCTGTATCAGCCAGGCGGGAGTGGTCATCTGATCCGACATCAAACCTTCCCGTGCATCAACGATCGCCTCCGCGTCTGTTTCGTCTAAACCAGGAAGCACCTCCAGCACCTCAATCGAAGCGGTGTTTACGTTGATCAGACCGGGCAGATACTTTTGATCTATCGTCGTACAGTTGTCAAAAAGGGTGTCCATTTCCTCATCCGTCAGTTCCACGGGATACTCCTGCTCCGTTCCGTCTTCATTTTGCAGTCGCTCATTTGCGTTCAAAAGCATGGAAAGATTCTGAATCGTTCTGCCATTTCTCTGCATAGCCTCTATGAATGCCAGAGTCTGTTCCGACAATCCCAGTTGACTCAGAGTGGAATTGGTACTGTTCAGATTGATCCGCGCCTCACCGGAACTGTTGACATTCAAGTCATAAGAGATCGTTGTCAAACTGTGCCTCACTCCCATACCCAGGCTGCCCGAAGCGATACCGCTTTGGAACGCATCTCCCACATCTTCCGAACCACTGTCAGCTTTCAAATTCATATCCAAATCTCTGCCGTAAAGCGTCTGTATATTATACCCTTTTTCTTTGACAAATGCATCTAAAAATTCAAATTGAGGAGCACTATTCGTACCTGTCAGAGCAGGCAGTTCTTTCTTTGCTTCTGGAGCCTTTTCTGAACTGTTTTCCCCATTTCCATTTTCACTTGTTTCACTCGAAGTGGCATCTTCCACTAACAAACTGCTATCCTCTTCCATAGAAAAGAGATCTGTATCTAAAGCCGCAAGATCGAATCCATCGGTTGAACCGCTCTTTTCATTCAGCGCAGACAATAAAACGGTCTCTTTCGCCGCGTCTAACACACTTTTGGGCAGGTATTTTAAATTGACTTTACCGGCTTCGTCCTCCAGACCATAAGCAATATTGTCCTCACTCTCATCGCTTCCATTCCAATGATAGACCGTAAAATACCATTTGTCGGAACCGTCATCCAAAACCAGTTGTTCTTTGAATTTGTCTGGATTGTCTGTCAGATCCTCTAGATTCGATTTCTCTGAAAGCGCCATCCAGATAGCTTTATAAACACCGCTCATTGCCACTGCCCAAGCCTGTTCTCCCTGCTCTCCTGCAACAGACGCTTTTTCCGCGGACTTGGTGGCATACAGCAAACTCACCGCCACCATCGCACTCAAAATTACCACAATGAGAATAGCGTAAAGGACAAATCCCTGGTTGGAAGCTGCTTGGATCGTTTTCACGGGATATCCTCCATCCTGAACGGATTAGTATCAAAAAGGTCTTTACTTCCCGTACCGAAAAGATTCGTACTGGAAGTACCGGAAGTGACTTTCTTCTTTGCGTTTGGCAGAAAAATGATTCGCTGAAAAACAACTACATTCGTATCCAGCCCGCTAGACAGAACGCTCTCGTCTGTCGGTATCAGTTCCCGGTCATTA
>JAEENR010000043.1 GCA_016283885.1 Verrucomicrobiota bacterium | reverse complement strand
AGATCACCCTGGACTCTGCTACCCTTTTCAACAAATGTCTGGAAATGATCGAGGCGCGCTGGCTCTTCAATATGGGCATCGAAAAAGTCTCCGTGCTGGTGCATCCCCAGAGCATCGTTCACTCGATGGTCGAGTTTGTGGACGGCTCCATCCTGGCGCAGCTGAGCACCCCGGATATGTGCCTGCCCATCCAGTACGCCCTAACCTGGCCGGAACGTGTCCAAAGCACTCGCGTCCAAACCGATTTTGCCGCGATCGGCACCCTCACTTTTGAAAACCCGGACGAAGAACGTTTCCCTGCCTTGCGCCTGGCGCGCGAAGCCGGTCTCAAAGGCGGCACTCTGCCCTGTGTACTCAACGCCGCGAACGAGATCGCCGTCGAATCCTTCATTAACAACAAGATGCGGTTCGATCAAATCAGCACACTGGTGGAAGAAGTGATGTCCGCACATCAGCGGATAGACCATCCCACACTCGACCAGCTGCTGGAAGCCGATCACTGGGCCAGAGATAACGCCCGCTCCCGGATCTAACCCGTTCCCTTTCAAAACTCCGTGAAACCCAAGATTATCGAGCTGTGCGACGGAACTGTCATTCCGATCCTTTACGAGGACCGGAACGTTCTGGCACTGGACAAACCCAGCGGCTGGATGCTGGTTCCGAATACCTGGGTGAATACCTCGCGCAATCTGCAGCTGGCGCTGGAATCCTCTATGATGGGCGGCGATTTCTGGGCTAAGTCCCGCAATCTGAAGTTTATCCGCTACATCCACCGGCTGGACGCGGACGCTTCAGGCATCCTCCTGATGGCCAGGAACCAGGCCGTTCTCAGCGTGATCGGCAAGCTCTTTGAGGAACGCAAGGTGGAAAAGCACTATTATGCTGTAGTGGAAGGAATTCCGGAACAACAGGAATGGGTCTGCGATCTGCCTTTATCGGAAAGGATCCCGCAAAAGAAATACAGTCCGGGCAAAGGCGGCATCAAAGCCTTTGAAGAAGATAAAGTCCGGGCTTACGTGGATGAACGCTCCGGCAAAGAAGCCGTGACCGCGTTCCGTGTCCTCAAATCCAATGGAAAACGCTCTCTGATAGAAGCCCTTCCTCATACCGGCCGCACCCATCAGATCCGTGTCCATCTACAAGCCAGCGGCTTCCCCATCGTGGGCGATCCCCTCTATGGAAAGAAAGGAGCTACCCTGGCACTCCGGGCCGTTTTCCTGTCCTACTACGACAGTTTCCAGAAAAAGAGGATCCATATCGAGGCCCCGACCCGGCATTTTCTGAAAGCCTACGGCATCGAACCTCTTTCCCTGGAAGAGACTCCGGCGGAATAAGTCCCTCTTTTGGGTAATTATCTGCTTTCATTCAAGAACCATTTCATCCATAATCTCCGGCATGAGAAGTCTTGTTGCTGCGACTCTCTTGGCCGCGGGATATGTTGCCGCTCACGCCGAAGAGAAAACTTGGAAATTCACAGATAAAAGTCCCGTTCCGGAGGTGGATCCTTCTTCGATCCTGGACTTGAAAGACACCGTCACCCTGGAAGCCTGGATCAAACCGGAAAAACAAGCTTCCGGCGGAGGCCGCATCATTGACAAACTGATCGCGGGAAGCAGTGTGGGATACATGCTGGACACTTATCCCGGCAACTCGCTGCGCATGATCACCGCCGAAGGGATCATTACCGCCGAAAATAAACTGCCCGTGGACGAATGGTGCCATGTGGCCGGTGTTTTCAGCCGCTCCAAAGGTATTTTCAAAATCTACCTCAACGGCAAAGAAGTGGGCGATGCCTCCAAGCAGGGCATGAAGCCGCTGGAAACCAATAAGACTCCCCTGCGTTTCGGAGCCGACAGCGATCGGCAGAACCGTTTCCGCGGACAGATGGCTAAGGCCGCTGTTTATAAGGAAGCTCTCAGTGCCGAAGAGATCGCGGCCGCCGCTCAGCCGGAAAATAAATACAAGATCGCCGGAGCCGGATGCATCGGCGCGTGGATCTTTACCGAATCCGGCGGTAAAACTCTTCTCTCCAACATGGTCGCCAATGGTCCCGCGATCAATATGGATTCTTTCATGCCGCTGGCCGGGGAAGCGCTTCCCCCTGCCGATCCTAACATGACCCTGTGGTACCGTCAGCCGGCCGCGGACTGGAATCAGGCTCTGCCGCTGGGCAACGGCCGTCTGGGCGCGATGGTCTTCGGCGGGATCCGCAATGAACTGATCCAGCTCAATGAAGACACGCTCTGGTCCGGGATGCCGCATAACTATAACAAGAAAAACGCCTACAAATTCCTGCCGGAGATCCAGCGTCTCCTTTTTGAAGGCAAAAGCGACGAGGCCCGCAAGATATCCGACCGCGAGTTCATGAGCGATCCGCTCTATCAGCAGGCTTATCAGCCGCTGGGCGATCTGATCCTGAAATTCCCCGATCATAATAATATCAAAAACTACCGCCGTGAACTGGACATCGAAAACGGCATCGCGCGTGTCCGCTATGAAATCAATGACGTGGTTTATACGCGTGAAGTTTTCATCTCCGTACCGGATCAAGTCCTCGTTGTCCGTGTCACCAGCAGCAAGCCGGAAACGCTCAGCATGAGCGCGGGACTGAATACTCCCCTGCCTCACAAACAAATGTTTGAAAACGGCAAGCGTATCGTTCTGGCCGGTCAATGGGAAGGCGACGGCAAAGTGCGCGGTATCCAAAGCGATCTGAAAGGTAAAGGACTCAGCTTCGAGACTTGTCTGGAAGCTCAAGTAGAAGGCGGTGAACTGGGAGAATCCGATGACAAACTGACCATCACCAATGCCACCAGTGTCACGTTCCTGCTGGCCGCCGCCACAAGCTATGTCAATTATCACGATATCAGCGCTATTCCCAGTAAACGCTGGAGGCCTCAGCTGGAGGCCGCGTCCAAGAAGAGCTACCTGGCTCTGCGCGGTGACCATACAGCGGAACACTCCGAAAAGATGAACCGTGTCACGCTCTCACTGGAACCCGGTGATGTGAAAAAGCTCACCGAGGAAAAAGGTGAAAAAGCCGCTCCGGGCTCCTTCATCGAACCGCAGAAGGCAATGAAGCTCCCCACCGATGAACGCATCAAAGCTGTCACTCAAAGCCGCGGTGAACATAGCGACCCGCATCTGAATATGCTCTACGCTCAATTTGGCCGTTATCTGACTTTAGGTGCCAGCCGTCCCGGCACACAGCCGGCAAACTTGCAAGGCATCTGGAACAAAGATACTGTTCCGGCCTGGGGCAGCAAGTACACCATCAATATCAATATCGAAATGAACTACTGGCCGACGGAAGTGGGTAATCTTTCCGAATGCCATACGCCGCTCTTCGATATGCTGGACGATCTGCGGGTAACGGGAGCCGATACCGCCAAACAGTATTACAACGCGCGCGGATTCGTCGCGCATCACAACACGGATCTCTGGCGTGGAGCCGCCGCCGTGGATGGTGTCTGGGGAGTGTGGCCAATGGCCGCCGCCTGGATGGCGCGTCATCCTTATGAGCATTACCTCTTCTCACAAGACAAGGAATTTCTGCGTGACCGCGCCTGGCCCATTATGAAAGAAGCCGCGCTCTTCATTCTGGATTTCCTTATCCCGGCTCCGGAAGGTTCCCCGGTCGCGGGCAAACTGGTCACTAATCCCAGCCACTCGCCGGAGAATACTTTCGTCCGCGCTGACGGTACACGCAGCCAATTCACTTACGCGGCGACTATGGATCTGATGATCATCCACGATCTGTTCGAGAACTGTCTGGACGCGGCAAAGATCCTGGACGGTGGCAAAAACAGTTTTGAAACAGACTTCGTTGCACAGGTCCAAAAGGCTCTGAACAATCTGGCTCCTCTGCAGATCAGCCCCAGAGACGGCCGTCTGCAGGAATGGGTCGAAGACTACAAAGACGCGGAACCCGGTCACCGTCACATGTCGCACTTCTATGGACTGCATCCGGGTCACCAGATCTCCCTGCGAGAAACGCCGGAGCTGGCCGCGGCATTGCGCAAGAGTCTGGACACCCGTCTGGACAACGGCGGCGGCGGTACCGGATGGAGCCGTGCCTGGGTCGTCAACTTTGCCGCGCGGTTTGAAGACGCGGATCTGGCCTGGCGCAATCTTCAGCAGCTCATCGCCCGCTGCACACTGCCCAATATGTTCGACAACCATCCGCCGTTCCAGATCGACGGCAACTTCGGCGGATGTGCCGCTATTTTCGAGATGCTCCTGCAAAGCCACACCAGCGAAGGTATCCACCTGCTTCCGGCTCTGCCCAATGCCTGGCGTGCCGGTTCGGTGGGTGGACTCCGTGCGCGCGGCGGATTCGAGGTCAATCTCTGCTGGGCCGACGGCAAACTGGTTGAAGCCGGCATCCTTTCGCTGGCTGGCAAAGAATGCTCTGTCCGTTATGCTGGCAAGACCGCCAGGTTTGAAACTAAACCGGGTCACATCTACACACTGAACGGAGATCTGAAACTGAAATAGTGAAGGTTCCCTTCGACGATATCAAGAAGTACATGGAGGATCCTTCTTCACGGGTGGATTTCAACCATCCACCCCGTGATTATGTCGAAAAGAAAGCGCTCCAATGGCCGCTTCTGGTCGAGAAGGAACTCACGGAAAAAGATCCTGAACTGGCAGTCCGCGCAGAAAATAAACTCATCGCGCAGCTCCAGCGGATGCTGGATCTTTTCCCCCAAGCCGCTCATCCTGTTTTCAAAAATCTCAAATTGTTCCTGATGGGCGGCAAATCCATGAAGGGCGGCGGATATGACTCCGGCGGTGAATATCATCAGAAAGTCTCACCCGATTTTTACAAGTATCTCGATCCGCGCATGGCCTCCAGCGTGGTCCTCTATTCCGCAGAAAACTACGACTGGCTTTCCGATTTCTGGTCGCTCAAAGTCATTCTCCATGAGTTTTCTCACGCTTACCAGCTGGAACAGTGGCCGGAAGACAAACCGGAGATCGTCAAAGCCTGGGAACACGCCAAAGAGCAGGGTCTTTACAAGAAGGCCGTCCGTCATGACAGTGTCATTCTGGAAGAGCCTTATGTGATGACCAACGCGCTGGAATACTTCGCCGAACTGAGTTGTATGTATTTCTGCGGATGCGATTATGCACCCTACAATCGAAATGAACTCAGACTCTATGACCCGACCGGCTATGCAATGATCGAACAGCTTTGGGGACTGGATTCCGCTGACTCGTAAACCTTCCATGAATGCTGTCTGTCTCATTTATAATCCGGCCGCACACGGTGAAAAAGCCAACGCGTTGCGCCGAAAAATCGAGCGTCTGAGTGATGTCACGCTGATGCCCACGGAACGTCCGGAACATGCAACCGAGCTGGCGGCAAAGGCGGCGGACAACGGTGCTGAACTCGTCATCGCTGTCGGCGGTGACGGCACTCTGTACGAGGTCATCAACGGTCTCATGCGCGCAAATCACTGTCCACGTTTGGGGCTGATCCCGGCCGGAACGGCAAATGTTTTCGCCTTAGAACACGGCATCCCTTGGGATTTCGAGGCGGCACTGCAAACCGCTCTCCACGGCGTTCCCAAAACGATAGACCTGATCCGAGCCGATTCGCCCAAAGGCACACACTACGCGGCACAGCTGGCCGGTGTCGGTTTCGACGCGATGACTTTAGGCTTTGTCAGCTGGGAGCTGAAGAAAAAATTCGGAAAACTGGCTTACTGGATCGCTTCTATCAAATCCCTTCTCCATCCGCACCGCTCTCTATGCTGCGAGTTCGATGATCAGCGCCGTGAATGCGAGCTGGCACTGATCGGGAACGGACGTTTTTATGGCGGCAGACTGGTTTGCTTTCCTGATGCTTCGGCACAGGACGGCAAAATGGATCTGACTTTGTACTCCAAGGTCGGACTGATTACTGCCTCGCGTGTCGGCATCCGTGTCCTCACGGGTCGTTCGCTTTGTCTGAGCCGCGCGAATTACTTTCAAACAAATCAAATCAAGATCACAAGTCCCGGTGTGGACTTCGAGCTGGAGGGCGAATGGGTCGGTGTCTCTCCGGTCACTTTTTCGATCATCAAACATGCGTTGTGCTTCAACGCTCCCGACCCTCGATAACACAGGAGAAAATAAAAATGTTAGTTGTACATGTTCACATCAAGATCAAACCCGAATGCGTAGAGCAGTTCATCGCGGCTTCTTTGGAAAACGCGTCCAACAGTATCAAAGAACCGGGCATTACCCGCTTTGACCTAGTGCAGAGTCAAGACGATCCCCATCAATTCGTGCTGGAGGAAGTTTACCGCGACACC
>JAEENR010000042.1 GCA_016283885.1 Verrucomicrobiota bacterium | reverse complement strand
CTTTAAGGTTTTTCAATTTCCGGGAGAGTTGGAGCTTTTCGACCGATCGAAGGCCCCCTCGCCCGCACATCATATTAGACGCCAGGGATGATATTTTATTCAACATACCAGTAGGTAATTTACTTACTTTTCATTCTTTTTTAATATAAATTTATTAGGATGAAGCGGATATAAAATGAAAAATTTTGTGTTTTCGATAAAAAGAATTATGTGTGTATATCGATAAGTAATTGTTTAAAAATGAGATATAATGTAGAAATATACAACTCACTCATCTCAGTCTTGAAAGGGCGGCAAATAAATTCTCATTTACTTCCTTGCGTGTTTGATATATCGAAACAAGTAGAAAAGCAGCAGCGGATACAAACCAGCTATCAGTGCATGGAATATCCCGCCCATTTCCATGTAATGATGTGTGGTGTATTGAATATAAAATACTCCTGCAGCGGCTAGAAGAACTGATATCCAATAAACAATTTTGGGACTTTCGATTTTGTACGCCAATATGACCGCCAATATCATCCAGCACAGCAGTATCATCCAATCCGTATCTATGAACGCTAAAATCATATCGTCCTCTTTTTTCAAAAACTATTTCACATTACACTGTCACAAAATCCCTTTTATTGAAAAAAGAAAGAAACATCTGTCAAAATGTTCTATTGAGAATCTTATGGAAATAATGAGAAAGATGTCAACTGTTTTTTGGAAGTTTTTGAGCGTTTTCTTTCATAAATTGTCGAACAGTTTTGAATCGCTCTTGCTATTAGGAGAGAGAATTGAGATAATTTGCGCGTCTTATGGGACATGTTAAATTGTTCATACCGGGACCGATCGAAGTCAGCGCGAAAACACTTGCTGCTTTCGCCAAACCCGTTATCGGCCATCGTAGCCAGGCGTTCAAGGACTTATATGCCAAGATACAGCCTCGTTTACAACAACTGTTTTACACAAAACAGCCTGTTTTCATCAGCACTTCCTCCGCGTGGGGAGTGATGGAAGGTTCCATCCGCAACCTGGTCAATAAAAAGGTACTCTGCTGCGGTAACGGCGCTTTCTCCGACAAGTGGTTAGACGTTTCCCTGCGCTGCGGCAAGGAAGCGGAAGCTCTGACTGTGGACTGGGGTTCTCCCGTTCGCGGTGCCGCCATCGAGGAAAAACTGGCTACCGGCGAATTTGATACTGTTACTTTTATTCATAATGAGACCTCCACAGGCACACAATCCCCGCTGGCCGAGATCTCCGCGGTCAAGAAGAAATATCCCAACGTGATGTTCATCGTGGATACGGTCAGCTCGATGAGCGGCCAGAAGATCCCCGTGGACGATCTGGGCTTTGACGTGGTGCTGTGCGGTGTGCAGAAGGCATTCGCTCTGCCTCCGGGAATGGCTCTCTTTACCGTGTCCGAGGCCGCTTTCGAGCGTGCCGCTTCCGTGAAGGGTCGCGGTTACTATTTCGATTTCCTGGAGTTCAAGAAGAACGGCGACAAGAGCATGACGCCGAGCACTCCGGTGATCAACCACGTTTACGCGCTGGAATCCAAGCTGGATGAGATCTTCACCGAAGGACTGGATGCCCGTTTTGCCCGTCACCAGAAGCTGGCCGATATGACCCGCGGCTGGGCGCTGAAACACGGCTTTACACTCTTCCCGGATGAAGGTTATGAATCTGTGACACTGACCTGTGTCAATAACGGAGCACGTCCGGAAAAAGGCGGCCGCATCATTGATGTGGAGAAGTTTGTGAAACTGGTCAAAGCCGAAGGTTTCCTGATCAACGGCGGTTACGGCAAGATCAAAGGAACCACTTTCCGTGTTTCCAACATGGGTGATGAAACCCCCGAAACAATGAATGAGCTTTTTACCGCAATGGACAAAGCCATTGCGCAGCTCTAAAGAACTTGTTAGTATGAACCGGATCACTGCTCCGTGAGGAGCCGGGATCCGGTTTGTTTTTTATAACATTCTGTTCAGAAGTAGATTAAAGTGAAAACACTTCATCTGTATCTTTTGCGGCAATGCCTGGCTACCCTGTGCATGACGGTGATGGTTTTCACGTTCGTCCTGATCGCGGGCAATCTGCTGAAAGAGGTTCTGGGGCTGCTTGTTTCGGGGCAAGTTTCTCTGTTTCTGGTCATTAAGTCACTACTGCTGCTCATTCCCTGGGTGATGGCGTTCGCGCTGCCGATCTCGATGCTGATGTCCGGTCTGATGGTGTTCGGACGGTTCAGCGCCGATCAGGAATACACCGCAGCACGGTCAGCCGGGATCAGTCTGCTGAGTCTGGTCTCGCCGGTGCTGGTGCTGGCACTGCTGATGACGGGTGTCTGCGCCTGGTTCAATCTAAAGATATCCCCCAGTTCACGAGTGGCTTATAAACAGATTTTCGCGGAGCAGCTGACCAATCTGGCCACTTTTATCCCCGAAGGACGCTATATCGACTTTACCGATGAATTCGTCTTGTACGTCTCCAAGGTGCGCGGCAATAATCTCTTCAATATCCGTTTCTATCAATTTTCCAAAGGTCAAAAGATGCTGGATGTGTTCGCCAAATCCGGTCAGCTGATCCATGAGGAAGGCGACGACACCATCCGGCTAATGCTGAACGAGGCACGTGTGCTGACACGGGTCAGCGGCGTGGAGGATGTGCTGGAAGAGGTGGAATCAGCCGAGAAAAAGGCGGATCCAGAGGAAAAAGCCGCATCGTTTGAAAATGAATGGCTGCCGCTTTACCTGGAGGAGTATGAAACCGAGGATATCCCCCTGAACATCCGCGCTCCGCGCAAGGCCGACATCAGCGATATGACTTTGAGCCAAATGCTGGCAGGGCTGAAGGAGGCGCGTGAAAAAGGTATGGATATACGTCCTTACATCAAGGAGATCCATCATCAGACGGCTTTCTCCTTTGCCTGCATCAGTTTTATCCTGGTGGCGATCCCGCTCAGTCTGAAGACTCAGCGGCGCGAGACCAATATCAGCCTGGCCATGGCGCTGATCGTCCTGCTGATCTATTACAGTTTTTTCATCCTGGGGGACGCGCTGGTGGAGACCGGCGATCCGGCTCTGCACTTGTGGATCCTCTACTGGATACCCAATTTTCTGTTCCAGTCCGTCGGGCTGTTCCTGCTTTGGAAGGCCAACCGCGGCATCGGATAACACTTTAAGCGTCATCAATATGTTTCATCACAATGGGCACTGATAAGATTTTCTTTATTATCGCGATACTCGCCTACGGGATCACGGCGGTCTATTCCGTCCGTTTGTGGAGGAACCGGTTCCGCCACGATCTTCTGCCATGGGGCGCCATTCCGCTGATCGCTTTCGCGGCGCATACCCTGGCGCTGATCCTGCGCGGATTCTCTCTGAGT
>JAEENR010000005.1 GCA_016283885.1 Verrucomicrobiota bacterium | reverse complement strand
TGGATTTTCGATCATATCAAACAGTTTTCTTTTAAATTGCCTATTATAGGTAACCTAAAATAGATAACCTATAATAGGTAATCACTCCCGTTCTTTTTACAATAAGTTCCCCCCTCATTGCAACCCTTTTTCTTTTTAGAACCACGGATGGACACGGATAAACACAGATAAGTTATTGAAAATTCTGTATAGCATTACCGCGAAGGTTTTGAAGAAATTCCAGATCAGACTCTTCAAGTTTGGGGCGAGCTTTTTCAGCATATTCATCTCCTTTTTTATTATCCCCAATCGTGTAATAGATGATGGCTCGATAGTAATCTGTGATCGGTTTTTTACGCAATTCGTTATAAGTGGTCTTATCTATGTTTTCATTCAAAAGCTTATCCGCTTCATCCAACAGTTCAAAAGCAAAATCAACAGGAGCTTTTTCTCCTAACATTACAACAAGAGAATATGCCGTATCGCAAACTGAACCAGCATTTGCCTCTTTGATCAACGCATCTTTCAAGATTTTTCGTGCATCTTGGAGTTCTTCCTGGGTTACATTCTCGGATTCCACCACATCCCGATATATTTTCTCATGGTCTATTTTTTTAACTAAGTCTGAAGGTATTACATCTCTGGTGTATAAATACAAATAAGACTTCTCAGGTGTTTTCAGCATTTGTGCTTTAAAAGCAATTTTGTTTGTTATCCAATTCGCCTCCCAATAATCTGTAGCTCCACTAATACTAGTTTCAAACAAACTGCTAAACATTTTTTCGTAGCGGTCAAAATCACATTCTGTTTCCCATTTCTCACCTTTCTTTTTCAAATCTTCTACAAGTGAAACGAAAGATTCTTTGTCTTCACACCAATTAGACGCAACCTCCTCCAAATCTACAGGTATTTCAAATGGTTTATCCGAAACCCATAAATAATTCCCTATTTTTAACCAATAATCTTGATTTTCTATACTTTTAGCACGTAACTTATTTAAGTTTTCAGGTAATTGAAGTGGTTCTTTTGAGGTGTAGGTATAGTACCAATGCTCACCTAATCGATCATCAGAAGTTTTAATAAATAAGGTATCCTCCGGAAAAATGATTCCCGATTTGGGACGCATCTCCTTGTCCTTTTGTTCCATTTCTTCATAGGTCAAAGGAGGTACATATTCAATTACACAAAACAGAACAAACAAACTGACAAGAGGTATTAAACATATCATCACAAAAACTCCAATTATTATTAATATTACTTTGGATATCTTCTTTTTTTCCATATCTTATAACACCTCAAAATGTTAAAAAATAACTTATCTGTATCCATCCGTGGTTCTTTTAAACCCTCTGTGATCCTTTACGGGGGATCATTTCAGCTTGTGGAAAAAGCTCCGGGCGGTCTGGGTCGTCAGCGCGGCAAATTCCTCCGGCTTCATGCCCAGGATCCCGGCCACACGGCTGCCGGTGTGGACCACATAAGCCGGTTCACACAGCTGACGGAAATGCGGCTCCGGTGCCAGGAAAGGGCAATCGGTCTCCACCATCAGCTTATCCGCCGGCAGACAGCGGACAGTCTCGCGCAGTTCCTCGGCTTTCTTGAAAGTAACGATCCCGGTCAGACTGACCAGGCAGCCCATATCGAAATAGGTCTGAGCCTCGGCCACGCTCCCCACAAAGCAATGGAACACCGCTTTGATCCGGCCGACATACGGCTTCATCAGTTCCACACAGTCCTGAAAAGTGCCCTCGCCGCGCTGGTGGATGCAGCAGGGCAGTCCCAGCTCGGCCGCCAGTTCCAGATGCTGAAGGAAGACCCGGCGCTGACGCTCCTTGATCTTGCGGACTTCATCGGTCTCGACGCGCGGCAGGCGAAAATAATCCAGACCGATCTCGCCGATGGCCACCGTCTTGGGGTGCTGTGCCTGGATGCGCAGTTCTTCCACCTGCGCCGGAGAGAGTTCCATGGCATCGCCCAGAGTATCCAGATCCTGCGGCTGCCACCCCACGGCCGCGTACACACAGTCATACGTCCCGGCATGAATCAGACTGAGCCGGTTGGTCTCGCCCGTCACGCCCAGGGTGATGATCCGGCTGACCGAGGCCGCCTGCGCCCGCTCGACCAGTTCTGAAACATGTCCTTCAAATTCTGTTGAATATAAATGAGAGTGTGTATCGATCCATTCCATAAAAAAGAACCCGCCGCCGCGGGACGAACAACTATAGCAAAGACCGTTTTTACATTGCAAATCCTCTTCTCGGACAGCAAAGCGAAAAGCCGGGGTTGCATTTACTGTCCAAAATGTGGATAATGCCGCGGGCGGGGATAAGATCGTATGTATTCATTATCTACTTGTTGGAACGCGAGAAATTACACAGACGGACGCGCAATGCTGGAGGAAGTGCGCTCCCTGGGTTTTGAATATGCCGAACTGGGGCATAATACCCGAATCAGTCTGCTGGAAGGTATTTTGGACGCTATCAAGAACGGTGTCGTCAAAATCAGCAGTGTGCATAACTTCTGCCCGCTGCCGGTAGGAGTGGAACATTCCGCGCCAAACATCTTCCAATTCAGCTCTGATGATCCGCGTGAACATGAGCGCGCCATCAATCAGACCAAAAAGACCCTGGAATTCGCCGCGCGTGTGGGAGCTCCACTGATGGTGACCCACTTCGGCTCCATCAAGATCCACGATTACAGCGCCCGTCTGCTGCCGCTGGTCAAAGCCCGGATGCAGAACACACCCCGGTATGAGCGCATGGTGATGGAAGTCAGTGAGTATCTGGAACTGGCTAAGGAGGAATGGTTTGAACGCTCCTGTCAGGCACTGGAACAGCTGATCCCCGAAGCCAAACGGCTGGGCGTGAAGATCGGCATCGAGAACCGGGAAGGTCTGAATGAACTGCCTCTGGACGCGGATTTTATGACACTGTTCGATCGTTTTCCCCAGCCGGAAGTCGTTTACTGGCACGACACCGGCCACGCGCAAATCAAAGAAAATTACGGCTTTATCAATCACTTCTTCCAAATCGACAACATGCTGGGCCGGATGTACGGCTCGCACATCCATGACTGCGCCTATCCGGTGGGTGATCACTGTCCTCCCGGAGAAGGAGATATAGACTTTGAGCTGCTCAAACCGCTCTTCAAGCCGACCCATCTCAAAGTTCTGGAAATGAATCCCGCCGTCAAAGCCGAAAACATCCGCACCGGTCTGGCACATATCAAGAGTATCTTGGGAGACGAGTGAAAAAACTTCGGTCCATCGCCGCCCAGTTTGGACGAGTTTTTATCAGTATCCTTCTGCTGGTGTGGATCTTCCATGCGATATTCATGGAACAGGGACAAATCGTTGCTCCGCGGCTGGGTCTGGACTGGTCACAGCTGAGCCGCACCGAACAATGGGGCATCGCCTGGCAGTATGGTCCCAAAGCCCTCTGGGAGATCATCACTCTGATCCGCCCGCTCTCCTTTTTCCTTTCCCTGCTGAGTGTGGGAGCCACCGTCCTGCTGGGAGCCTGGCGCTGGCATATCCTGCTGGAAGCCCAGGGGATCCGTGTTGACTTCAAACGGACGTTCCAGATCACCATGATCGGCCAGTTCTTCAACAGTTTTCTGCTGGGCAGCACCGGAGGCGACCTGCTGAAAGCCTATTACGGCACCCATGAGACCGAAAAAAGCAAGACCGAAGCCGTAACGACCGTTTTCGCCGACCGTCTGCTGGGGCTTTTTTCCATGCTGCTGTTCACTGTGATCTTCATGCTGCCGAACTATCACCTGCTGCTGGTCAATAAACGGCTCACCATGCTGACGCTGTTCACGCTGGGGATGTTCGCCGTCTGTCTGACTTTGATCCTGTTTGCCGGTCACGGTCATCTGCTGTCGAGCCTGCTGACCCGGTACCCGCGGCTGACACACCTGCAGCGCGCCCTGGAAGCCTGCAAAAAAACAGCGCGTCAATTCCGGGTCATCACCAAAGTATTTCTCCTTTCCATGCTGCTGAACGGATTCTGCGTTCTGCAGTTTTACATCATCGCCAGAGATTTGGGACTGAACATCACCTCCATTCAGCTGGCCGTGATCGTGCCGATGATCATCTGCATCTCCTCTCTGCCCATCACTCCCAGCGGGCTGGGCGTGCGCGAGAACCTCTACGTCATCATGCTGGGAGCCCCCATGCTGGCTATCGCTCCGGCCAAGGCA
>JAEENR010000041.1 GCA_016283885.1 Verrucomicrobiota bacterium | reverse complement strand
CAATCTCTCTGACACTGTCAGGGATAACTATACTCTTCAAACTGACGCATTCAGAAAATGCATATTCTCCAATCACAGTAACACTCTTGCCCAAAACAACACTTTTCAAATTGACACAGTCCTCGAACGCGCTCTCTCCAATCTTCGTAACACTGTTAGGAATGACTATGCTCTTCAAACTGACACATTCAGAAAATGCACTTTCTCCAATCACAGTAACGCCCTTGCCCAGAACAATACTTTTCAAACTGTCGCATCCCTCGAATGCGCTCTCTCCTATCTCCGTGACACTTTCAGGAATGACTATGCACTTCAAACTGACACATTCAGAAAATGCACTTTCTCCAATCACAGTAATACCCTTGCCCAAAACAATACTTTTCAAACTATCGCATCCCTCAAATGCACTCTCACCTATCTCTGAGACACTATCAGGAATCGTTATACTCTTCAAATCCTCGCAACCGGAGAATGCTGAATTTTCAATTTTAGTGACACTGTATGTGATGCCACGTTTTTCCACAGTGGATGGGATATTAATATTCTTTGGCATATCGGAATCTTCTGCTACAGAGACTGTTCCACCGTTCCCTTCTTCGGTGAGTACGATATATTTCAAACCATCTTTGTTGAAATCATCTCCTACCTCTGCATACGCATTTGAGGTACCCAATATTGTAAAGGCTGCGGCTAAACCAACCGCCGCTATTGATATGCACCATGTACTTCTTTCTATTGTCATATTTTTTTGTTCATAAAAAACTCTTTTATCTTATTCTCTCTTTTTGGATTAAAGCTATTTGCCAATACAGAACTGACTGAAAATGGAATCCAGCAGATCTTCTGTCGTCGTTTTGCCTAAAAGTTCCCCGATAGCATTAACAGCAATGTGCAGTTCTCCGGCCAGCAATTCAATCGGCTCAGAAGAAGAAAGCAGTTTAAGTGCCTCCTCTACAGCTGAATGAGCTCGCATTAATCCTTGTCTGTGACGGCTGTTGATATTGGCGGATCCTTGTTTATAGGAAGCCTCACAGCCCAAAGCTGTTTGACACAAAAGTTGTTTGAGCCGAGGCAGACCTTCTCCCGACAGACATGAAACCGGAATGATATCCTCTCTGCCAAGCCGGTTTTCCGGATCCCAAAGACACGGCAGATCCTGTTTATTGACAACAACTATCAAAGAAGTCTCCCCTCGTATCTCTCGGTAGAAACTTTCATCCTGCTCAGAAAACACTTCAGAACCATCTACGACCCAAAGAATAACATCCGCTCTCTCGATCCACTGACGACTGCGGCGAACGCCTTCCATTTCGATCTCGTTCTCGGATTCCCGAACGCCCGCGGTATCTACAAATGTGATGGGAACTCCACCAATATCCGCTTCAGCCTCAATAGCATCACGAGTGGTTCCGGGGATTTCCGAAACAATGGCTCTTTCTCTTTTGAGTAAAGCATTCAAAAGACTGGATTTTCCGGCATTGGGCCGTCCCACGATTGCCACACAAAAACCGTTGCGCAGGATGTAACCTTCCCGAAATGTTTCTAAAGTGTCAAAAATCGTTTCTTTGGCTTTTGTCAGGTGTCGTCTGAGACCTTCCGAAACATTGGGCGCAATATCTTCATCCGGAAAATCTATATACGCTTCCACATGAGCCAACGACTGAAGCAGTTCATCCCGAATATCATCAAAGACACGGGAAAGTCCTCCGGCCAGCTGCTCGGACGCGGCACGAGCCGCTCGCTCCGTGCGGGCGTGGATCAAATCCACTACTGCTTCTGCCTGAGTCAGATCCAGATGGCCATTGAGAAAAGCGCGCCGGGTAAATTCTCCCGGTTCGGCTAATCGGGCACCAGCATCTAAAATCGTCTCTAAAACTTTTCGGGCAATGACAAAGCCGCCATGACACCCTATTTCTACACTATTCTCGCCAGTGTAGGAACGAGGCGATTTGAAAACAGAAACAAGCACTTCATCCACGATATCTTGATCTTGAATAATATAACCATGATGAATCGTATGTGATGAAACTTCCGTCAGGGAATGGAAATTTTTAGAAATTGCTTTAAAACAGGTATCAACGATCTGAAAGGCTTTCTCTCCCGACACACGAATGACAGCAATGCCGCCTTCTCCGCTGGGAGTTGCAATCGCCGCGATGGTATCATTCATGGTCAGCTGCCGTTTTTAGCCAAAGGTATTTTGGCTACTCCGCCTTTTTCCGGGTAGTCCGCTTTTTAACAGGCGTTGTTGATTTTGCCTTAACTGTTTTAGCGGTCGTTGCTTTTGTGGTCTTCCGAGTTCGGCTGACAGCAGTCTTAGCCGTCGTCTTCTTTGCGGCAGTCTTTTTAGTGGTTGAGGTACGGGAACGGATTCCGGTTTTTGCCGTGGTTGTTTTGCGTTTGGCTGTGCGTGATGTCGTTTTTTCCGCCGAAATGATTTGCTCCACATCTTCCACAGTGTAGCGTTTCGCATCACCCCAGAAGTTTTCCAGATCGTACCGCTCACGCGTATCACTGCGCATCACATGGATGATCACGTCATAATAATCCAAAACGACCCAGCTTGTTCCCACCATTCCATCCATGGAAGTCGGATGAACATGGTATGTCTCAAAAACTTTCTCACGGATCTCATTAATGATCGCCTTGAGATGGGGCTCACTCGATCCGCTGCAGATAACAAAGAAGTCGGTTACAGAAGTCACGCCGCGAACATCCAATACTGTGATGTTCTCCGCCTTGCGGTTCTCCGCAAACTTCACACAGGCTAAAGCCAACTCGTTTGAATTCATATTTTTAAGTTGTATGTATTAAATGAGACGCAATCAATGTACGCCCATGATTCCCAAAATGATAAAAATAACACCTAACAGCACACGGACACCGGCCAATATATTGAGGCGTTTAGGCTGATCTGTCAGCCAATTAAGGATATCACGCATACGGCAGGGCGTCGCGGTAAACCACATTCCAAAGATGACCAATACCGTTGCCACTGACGGGAAAAGCACGGCCCAGCACCAATCCGCATAACGTGCGGTATCATAAATCAGCTTGGCTGCAAGAAACATAAAAATCGAATAGGTTCTGACGGCTAAAAAATCTTTCACATAAAGACCGACACCTACCGCGATTACAATAAAAGCGATAAACATTGGCTTTTTCATCGCAGCAAAGTCCGAAACATTCTCCAGACTGAAGTAATACAAGAACCAAACCGTGCTCACAATCAGAAAGAAATACCCAATCGGCAGAGAACGGGGAAAAGCCTTCAGGAACTTACGGGTCTGTTCCGGACGGATAAATACAAAAGCGGAACTGAGGATCAGTATCGCTCCTAGGATCAATGACAAACAAGATAAGCTCATTTTATATATTCTTCTTAAACCGGTTCTCCATAAAGAGAATATTGCCCTGCGCGAGTCACTTTGAACTTGCGAATCGTTCCAACCCACTCCGCGGGTCCTTCAAAGACCACGATTTTATTACATCGGCTCCTTCCCTGCAAGCGATTCACATTCCGACGGCTGACTCCTTCGACCAAAACCTCGACAATATCCCCCACTTTTTTCTCATAAGATGCCTGGGCTAATTCGTTTACCACCTGAAGCAGACGCGCATGGCGTTCTTCTTTAACCTCCTGGGGCAACTGTTCCGGCATGACCGCCGCAGGTGTATTCTGGCGTGGCGAGTATTTGAACAGGAATACGTTATCAAAATGGATTCTCCGCACCAAATCGACCGTTGCCTGAAAATCCTCTTCAGTCTCGCCGGGAAATCCGACAATGATATCCGTGGCTAGTCCGATCGTCGGCCGAACCGCGCGAAGCTGATCAATGATCTCCAAAAATCTTTCCGCGGTATAGCCCCGATGCATCAGTTTCAAGATGCGGTCACTGCCACTCTGCACCGGGATATGTGCGCTTTCACACAATTTAGGAATTCGACCGTAGGCCTCGACTAGATCCCTGCCGTAACCTTTGGGATGAGGCGCGGTAAAGCGTATCCGTTCCAGTCCTTCGATTTCCGCGATAGCATCCAGCAACTGAACAAAACCGCTGCGTCCATCTTCCGAGACAGGAATATCAAAACGTCCGAAACTGGTCACGATCTGCCCTAAGAGCGTGATTTCCTTCACTCCGGAAGCCGCCAGTGAACGACATTCCTTGACGATCCCGTCTATAGGACGACTGAATTCATGGCCGCGGGTCTCCGGCACGATGCAATAGGTGCAATGTTGATTACATCCATGCATGATATTTACATAAGCCGTTGGACTCAGATGCGCGGCACCATCTTTATCCTCTTCCTCCAAAGGTGCGCTCGCCGCCATCAGGTGCTCATCGAAAAACGGCGGACATTCCTTGACTCCACCACAGTCAACGATCCGGCTTTGTTTTCCTTGAACCAGTTCAGACAAGTAATCCCCCAGCAGATGATAGCGGTGTGTTCCCAAAACAAGATTCAAACCCGGCAGGAGGGTCATCAATCTTTCCCCCTGAGCCTGAGCCATACAGCCCAAAAAACCAAATATGCACTGGCGGTGATGGACTCTTGCCTGACCTATCAGCATCTGCATTTTGCCGATCGCTTTCTGGTCAGCACCGTCACGCACACTGCAGGTATTCAAAAGAATGACATCCGCCTCCTCTTCTGAAAAGGCCAACGTATAATGATAAACACTCGTGAGACGCGCGGCTAAAGCCTCCGAATCACGCTTATTCATCTGACATCCAAATGTTTTGATATATACTGACGGCATTTTTAGCAGGTTTTATTCACCGTGATGTACACCATCCCCACACAGTCTGATTGTCTATTCTTTGAGGGTCAAGACATTTTGACAAACACACAATGCAAAAAAACAAATCAAAAAGTGTCACCATCTGACCTTTATTCATTTTAATATGAACAAGATAAATATATTGCAACAACCGAAAAAAGATTGTATAAGGGACGTGTTGATTCTTATGAGCTTAAGAAAATACATAACTTCCCTCTGGGAACGAGAGAAAGGCTCTATCTTTAGCGAAGAAGATCTGGTCGCAGAATTAAAAGATGGAACATTAGACACAGAAGAACTTTCGGTAAAAATGGTTTCAAATCTGCTTGATGAAAAAGCAAAAGACTGGCACAGAGTTTATAATGTATTCGACTCGATCTACACTGGTTATCTTACACATATTGAATCAACCCACAAACAAAGAGTCGCAGTGATTTTCACTATTTGTGTTTTGTCATTAGTAGAAAAACACACAGAATACCCTATTTCACTTTTTACCCTTTTACAAGTAATTGGCAAATTAGCGAAACAATTAAATGATGAATCCAGTATATCGCTAGAAAATATAGGCAATGGCAAGTTATGGTCATCGATAACAGAAAAAATCAGTCAGGAATGCATGATCGATGAAGAAGATTTACTATTCATGATGAAGTATATTTTTGGAGAAAACGAATAAAATCCTTCATTTCAAGTCGATTAAGAAATAAGATGTTCGCTATACACCAACAGGAACGATATTATCGCTGGAGTAAAGGACTCCGCCCTGAGGATCGGTATAACGAGCCCGCAGAGTCACTTTCCCTTCTTTAGGAGCGTTTTCTTTATCCCACGAAGCAGAAGATGACTTTACTTTGATTTTACAAAACTATGATTACACAGTTTACATTGACATTTTATAATTAAGACAGAACCTCAAAGGAGGCATTCATTATGATATATTGCGTAGAAGATGAAAGTGCCATTCGGGATCTAGTGGTTTACACGTTAAAAGCATCTGGCTATGAAGCACAGGGATTTGAAAGTGATGCTGGATTTTGGGCTGCAATGAAAGAGCTAAAGCCTGAACTGGTAATTTTGGATGTCATGCTTCCCGGCGAAGATGGATTAAAAATTTTGAAAAAGTTGCGTTCTTCGCCTGTGACAATGGATATTCCTGTCATCATGGCAACAGCAAAGGACAGCGAATATGATAAAGTCATCGGTCTTGACAGCGGAGCAGATGACTATCTCGCCAAGCCATTCGGCATGATGGAAATGATTTCTCACATTAAAGCGGTTTTGAGAAGATCTTCCCCAAAACAAGTAAACATCATCACCTATGACGGAATTGCTATGGATATGAATAAACACACTGTCACTGTGAATGGGAATCCTGTTTCTCTAACACTAAAAGAGTACGAACTTTTAAAGTTGTTTATTGGTAATCCCGGCCATGTTTTTACGAGAGATGCTCTTTTGACAGAAATATGGGGAATGGATTTCGCCGGCGAAACCCGAACCGTAGATGTTCATATTGGCACACTTCGAACAAAACTTGCAAATGCAGGCGATTTAATACAAACGATCCGAGGTGTCGGGTATAAAATGATGGAAAAACATGAGCAGTAAAATTTTCAAATCGATTTGGATTGCTGCTATTTCTGTTTTCCTTACGTCCATGATTTTCATCATGGATATCTCGTATAACTATTTTTCGACTCTTCAAAAAAATCAATTAAAAAACGAGACAGAACTCGCTGCACAGGGTGTTGCTAAATCCGGAAAGAGCTATTTTGAAAACCTCAACACTGAAGGTTATAGAATCACTTGGATTGATGTCAACGGTAATGTCCTTTATGATAATGAAGCAGATTCGGCAACAATGGAAAACCATCTGGAACGTGAAGAAGTAAAACAGGCGCTAAAAAACGGTTTCGGTGAATCCACACGCTATTCCAATACACTGGCGGATAAGCAACTATATGCCACAAAGCGTCTTCCTGACGGTTCTGTACTTAGACTTTCCATAGTGCAAATGGCAGTATGGACGATTCTCCTCGGATTTGCTCAACCGATCTGCTTTGTGATTTTGATTGCTCTTGTACTTTCATTTGTGCTAGCCTTGCGACTTGCCAAAAAAATCGTTAAGCCTATCAACGAGATTGACCTTGATAACCCCGAACAGTATTACAACAAAGAGAACTACAAAGAAGTCGAACCACTTTTGCGACATATCTCGGCACAGCAAAGTCGGTTGAAAAGAGATCAGACACAAATTGAAAAGACAGCGCTTATTCGGCAAGAATTTACAGCAAATGTATCTCACGAGCTGAAAACACCGCTTCATATCATTTCCGGCTATGCAGAACTGCTTGAAAACGGAATGGTCAAATCTGGTGATATCAAACCGTTTGCAGGAAAAATCCGCAGCGAGTCTTCCCGCATGACAAAATTAGTCGAGGACATCATCGATCTAACGAAACTCGACAATGGTGGAGCGGAAATGAGGTGGGAAGACTGTGATCTGTATCGCATTGCAGAAAATGCTATTGATAGTCTGGAAGTTGGGGCTTCGGCTCTGAATGTGACCATAACAGTAAAAGGAACAAACGCTCCAATGAAGGCAATTCCACAGGTGATTTACAGCATTGTGTACAATCTCTGCGACAATGCTATCAAATATAATCACAGCGGGGGCAGTGTTACCGTTGATGTTCAGCAATCAAAATACAATACCTTGTTGATAGTAAAAGATACAGGCATCGGTATTCCAGAAGAAAGCCGAGAGAGAATCTTTGAGCGTTTTTACCG
Source organism: Verrucomicrobiota bacterium (assembly GCA_016283885.1). GTDB lineage: Bacteria > Verrucomicrobiota > Verrucomicrobiia > Limisphaerales > UBA1412 > UBA1412. Next base: position 13,398 of record JAEENR010000041.1, on the reverse strand, counting down.
TATAGATAAGAGCCGTAGTAAAGAAGTCGGCGGAACTGGACTTGGTCTCTCCATTGTTAAACACGCTGTGATGATCCACAACGGAAAAATCGAAGTAAACAGCGAAGTCGGACAAGGAAGCGATTTTATTGTGACAATACCAAATGCCCAAAAGAAATGACAGAATACATGTAATAAGTCAACACCTATCACCCATCACTTCTGCGCTCAAATACACCAAGGATAGGATAATCGAAATTCTCAAATTACATAATATGATATCGGCAATGCACCAATCATAGTAAATACAGTAATCTGAGCAATACATAGTGTTCCGAATCTCGGATTATTTTAAATTCCTGTCCAATAAGATCGGAATTTTGCTTTACCAAAATTTTACAAGAGTTCGATAGTACATTTGACATTGAACCGTTATCCTATTTTCGTTCTTTCAATTGAAAAGGACGGAGATAGTAAAATGAGTATTTTTAATGGTTTGAATCTAATAGAGGGAGTGTGTCTGTTCCTGTTCGGTATGACGTTGATGGGGCAAGTGCTTGAAAGACGAGCGGGGAATGGGGTAAAAATGCTCCTCGGCAGATTAACAACAAACAGATTTACAGGACTCTTAACAGGCCTCGGAGTTACAGCCGTAATTCAGAGTTCATCTGCAACAACCGTTATGATCGTTGGATTTGTCAACTCAGGACTCATGACCTTGCAACAGTCAATCAATGTAATCATGGGCGCAAATATCGGAACGACCGTAACGGCGTGGATATTGAGTCTCGCAGGAATTGAAAGCAACAATATTTTTGTCAGACTATTAAAGCCATCATCGTTTACTCCGATTCTTGCCCTGATCGGAATCATTTTCTATATGGCTTCCAAGAATGGTAAGCGAAAAGACACAGGGATGATTCTGCTCAGTTTCGCCACGCTGATGTTCGGTATGGAAACCATGTCCGGTGCCGTTTCCGGATTGCGAAATGTTCCCGATTTTCAACAGTTGTTTCTTGCTTTCACAAATCCAATCCTTGGTGTTCTGACTGGTGCAATTCTTACCGCTGTCATTCAATCAAGTTCTGCATCTGTAGGTATTTTACAGGCGCTTGCCTCGACCGGCGCAGTTGCCTACGGCGCGGCTGTACCGATTATAATGGGACAAAATATCGGTACGTGCATTACTGCTATGATCGCTTCCGTGGGTACATGCAAAAACGCAAAACGAACCGCCCTTGTACATCTTTGTTTCAATGTCATCGGAGCTGCTGTATGGTTAACTATGTTCTGCATCGTAAAAGCAATTTTTACGCCAGTTATTCTAACACAGTCGGCAAGTCTCATGGGAATTGCTGTGTTCCATTCTGTTTTCAATATACTGTGTACACTTCTGATGCTTCCACTTAGCGGCGTCCTTGAAAAAGTGGTTTGCAAAATCATCCCTGATACAAAAAAAACTGAAAATCCAAAAGATCATGATAAGCGTTTGCTCGGAAGCCCAGTACTTGATCTGAACCAATGCAAACAGGTACTGCTTGACCGCATGGATATTTCCGTCGAACAAGACAAGTGCAAAAGTGAAAGAAATACACGAAACGTAGGATGGAACCGATCACCTGTAAGATATTTTCGGTACATATCTCGCCAAACAGACTTTCCATCAACCCGAAGAAGACTATTGTGGAGTCCACTGAAGAAATTATGTAGAAATATCCTACGTTGAAGAAGCAAAAATGAATATTAAAAATCAGCTTCACAATATCTGAAACTATTGATTCGCCTTATCTGGAGTTTTCAAAAGATACTTTTTATATAAAAAGTAAGATATTCTCACACAATAAATTATTGGTTACGATAACAGCAACTAATAAATCTGAATAGAACAAGGGACTCTGCCTCTAATAAAAAATTTATCAGACACATCATTAATGCGTCTGCTTTTTACAGGCCAACAGGAACGATATTATCACTGGAATAAAGGACTCTGCCCTGAGGATCGGTATAACGAGCACGCAATGTCACTTTTCCTTCTTTAGGAGCGTTTTCTTTGTTCCAGCGAAGCAGAAGATGATAACTGACTCCCAGGAGGCTTGTTTGTGCAAAAGGCTTCAAGTCCTTTGCTGTATAGGTCCACTGACCAATGATCCGCAAAGGATCTGTTTGCTCTCCCTTCCGGAATCCGTCAAAAAGGGTGATTTTCAATTCACCATGAACGATGTCAGAACCTTTCGCTTTTCCGGGTTTGACAGCAAAGACCTGGATGGCGATCGCGTCCGCGATCAGATCCTTGTCCAAATCTAAGGCATAAGGCATCTGCAGCAGGTTCAACTCAGCAAAATCGCTTGTTCTATGAGGCATCTCTGTATTCACAGCGGCAACGGTCTGGCTTTTGCCGTTATTTGAAGAGGTTGTCTCACAACCCGACAGCACCACACACACCACACAGCTCATTACAAGAGCTGCATGGTGTAAAATTCGTTTCCAATGGATCATGGATCGATTAAGAGTTCCTTGGTGTAATTCTTGCGTTTGATCGTTTTCTGTGATTCTTTTTTCTCTTCAGAACCATCGCCCACGGCATTGGGATCCGTATCCTGTTCAGGCAGAACTTTCTTTAGCACTTTCTGCTGCAGAGGATCTCTGTTCAGGTCAGATTCCAAAATAGAATCTTTGAATCCATCTTTTGTCATGTCCATGATATCAACGACGTTCGTCGTAGTCAATTTGGACGGCATGACGACCTGAGGTGTCAACACGATCAGCAGTTCCTTACGGTCGCTTTCAAACTTCTTACTGCGGAAGAGAGCTCCTAACACAGGGATATTGCCGATCCAAGGCACTTTCTTTGTTCGTGAATCATCCACAGTGCTGATCAAACCTCCAATCAGGACTGACTCACCACTCTGAACACTCACGGTGGTATTGGCGGTGCGCTGGGCGATGATCGGAATGGAAACATCGCGACTGATCTGAATCTCATTACTGGTCAACTGGCTCACCTCCGGATTGACATCCATCTTCACGGTTCCATCCGGACTGATTCGGGGTGTTACTGTCAGCATCACACCTACATCCTGATAGGCATAAGTGCTGATTGGATTACCCAGGCTGTTATACTGTGTATCTGTAATAATGGGGATCCTTTCACCAATATTGATATTGGCTTCCACATTATCCGCCGTCAATATCTGCGGACAGCTCAGTACTTCCAGACGTCCATCCTCCTGCAAAGCACGAAGGAGGAAATTGACCTTGCTACCGGAGACTGCGGCACCAAAGCCGCCTGCACTCTTCAAAGCGTCTTCCACACCAAGATCGGTTCCTACACTAAAAGGCGTACCTCCCGCGGAATCCACATATTTCCATTCAACACCCAGCTCCGTGGTACTGTCCAGAGTGACTTCGGCCAGCACGACCTGAATGAGCACCTGCGGTTGAGGCTGATCTAATTCCTCGATCAGGGCTTCCACCTCTTTGATATAACGAGGACTGGCAGAAATCAGCAATGCATTGCTAACGGTCTCCGCAACAATAGAAACTTCACGATCCAGAATCGTCTGAGCCGCACCAGCCGCGGATTGTCCCAGGATCGAAATCGTCCTGTTCAGATCCTGCTGCAGGAAAGTTCGCATGGCTGTTTCCATTTCCTGTGCACGGGAATTTCTCAAACGGTAAACTTTCGCCGTGCGTTCCTGTGCAGGATGAGCATCCAATGTTGTGATGATATCACTCGCCAGACTGACATAATGATCCGTACCGCCCACCAATACCGTGTTGGTACGCAGATCAATGGTAACCGTCAGCGCATATTGTTCGGCGGAACCCACGACTGCTTTGGATTTTGCATCTGATTCGGTGGATACTCCTTCAGCTTCATTCATTTCCTTGATAGCATCACTCATCGGTTTAACCAAAGTGTATTCCACTGAACGCTGTGCAGCCGCACCGCCTGCCGCCTGTAAACGGAACAATGCCGTCAACACCTGAGCCATCTGACGAGCATCGGCATTCTTGAGCGAAAAGATTTGTATTTTTGCTTCTTGCGGCGAGCTTTGATCCATTCTCTTGATCATTGAATCCAGAAACTCCATGTAATCCACCGGCGCGGAAACGACCAGCGAATTGGAACGTGGATCCGGTGTGATCAGAATGCCTTCTTTTAACGCGGAAGAAACCAAATTTTCGCCATCAGGAGTCTGTGTGATAAACTGCAGCAGTGATTGTCTGGCCGTGCTGGTTTCCGTCAGATTACGGGGATTGGTATTCAGCACAGAATTCAAAATCGTGGAAAGCTCCGCTGCTCTCGCAAAAGTGAGAGGGAAAATGCGGATCTCATTGATACGAGCGACCTGCTCGGTATCCAGCTTCTGAATCAGTTCCTCCAGGCGCTTGATATCGCTTTCACCAGCGGAAACGATGATCGCGTTGATCCGTTCATCTGCGCTGACAGTCGGCCCCGCAGCACCGCCAAATCCGAATCCACCCTGCTGTCCACGCAACAGAGCCTGCACCGTTGTCGCCACACGGCGAGCATCAGCATGAGCCATCGGGAAAACGTGGACTTTCAAAGCATCACTTTCCGGTTTATCTAATTTAGCAATGAGAGACTGCACCATCTCTTCATCATCCGGACTGGTGCCTATAATCAGAGCATTTGCCCAGGCATCCGCTACAATCGTAATTGGGTCAGCCGGAGTTCCTCTGGCTCTGGCCGGACGGTTTTGGAACAAACGCTGCAAAGTCATTTGCATCTTGGAAGCCGTAGCATTGGTCAGCGGATAGATATTGAAATTCATACGACTGTTCGCGTCTTTCACATCCAACTCGACCAGCATTTTTTCCAAAAGCTCCGCGTCTTCCTTGCCAGCGGTCACCAAAAGGACATTCGAACGTTCATCCGCGGCAATCGTCACAGGCATGGCACGTTCCCTGACACCGGCACGAGTTTCCGCCGCGCTCTTGGATTGGAAGAATGAATTCAGTGTAGTGACCAATGTACCTACTCTCGCATGTTTGAGAGGATATGTCTTTACATCAATGAGAGCCTGATTTTCCGGTGTATCTACCTCAGATACCAGTTCTTTAGCCAATGCCATATTTTCAGGACTGGCTGAAATAATCAGCGAGTTCGATGGGATATCCGGAATCACAGAGAAAGCTTCTCTGCCACCGCCCCGTCTCCCCATTGAAGAGGAGCCCGGACGATAGACACCCTGCTGCACCAGTGTGCGAAGCATCGTCGCGACCCGCTGCACATCGGCATGATTCAGATGAAGTGTCTCTATCATACCAGCCGCTGTCGGTTCCTGATCCAATTTAGAGACCAGATCCCGGACGACTTGCAGATTCTCTTTGCTTGCGGTAACGATCAAAGAATTGCTCAGGATATCCGCGTCCACACTCACTCGATCCTGAGGATCAGGCTGCACACCAGCCTGAGAAAGAGCCTGCAGTCTGGCCGCGAACACATTGCGGATGGTCGCCGCCAAACGTGTAGAGTCATTCTGTGTCAGCACAAGCACTTCCGGCTCTAAATTGGGATTATCCAACGGTTGGTCTAACTTTTTCAGCAATTCATCAACCAAGCGATTGTCCTCATCGCTTGCAGCTACTAGCAAACTGTTACTGCGCGCATCCGGCATGATCACCGCGCGATTTCGGGCTCCGCCGGTCATCGCACGACGCTGGAAAAGTGTTGTCAGTGTCGTTCCTAAACGCTGTGCTGTAGCGTGCTCCAGCGGAATCATTCGGATATTGTTCATCAGCGCAGACTCCGCGGAATCCAGTTCTCTGGCCAAATCTTCCATCAACTGCATATTTGCGTTAGAACCGCCCAAGATCAAACTGTTACTGCGAGTATCTGCCATAACGACCGAGCGGATCTCTTCCGTCTGACCGCGGCGCACCCGCTCATTCATCAGACGCTGCAAGGAAGCAACCAGCACAGACGCTTCCGCATTCTTCAAATTGACGATCCGAACTCCGTTCATATCGGCCGGCAGCTCGCGGTCCAATTGATGAACGAGTTCATCCAGAGCTTCTATATTCACCTTGGGCACCGCGACGATCACCCGGTTGATGCCGGCAGAAGTAGTATCATTGATAACACGAATGGGTTGATTCAGATCCAGAGAAACATCCTCACCCGTTTCTTTCTTCAGTTTCAAACGCTGTACCGGAGACTGCTGCATCCCGATACCGGGACGGAATGTGCCGGCATTGGCATTGAACATATTCTGCAAAAGAACACCCATCTGCGCACCGGAGACATATTTGAGCGGATAGACCTTCACATCCATTTCCGCTGTATCCGTTTCAACATCTAACTGAGCAATAATCTGCTCGATCCGCTTCATCATGGTATCGCGGGCGATCACACAAATCGATCGTGTACGCATATCAGCCGTAGCCGCTACCACATCCCCCGGACGAACCGTTTGAAGTTGAGTCACAGCCTGATTCACAATACGAAGGAGCTGATTCGGGTTAGCATTTTTCACCTCGATCACCTTGCACTCCAAAAGGGAATCAAGACCTTCTTCATCCAGCTGCTTGATCAAAGACTCTATGACAAAGAAGTCCGCCTGACTTGTCCGTATCAAAAGACTGTGTGTGCGTGTCTCTGGCACGATGATTGCACGAGGCACAGGAGGAAGCCCCCCGGGCTGTCCGCCTTCGGGAGGACGCTGCTGTGCTCCAGGCGGTTGCCCCTGTTGCTGTTGTCCTGCACCGTTTTGCTGATTTCTTCGTCTCTCTGCCTGCGCATTGGTGCCATTGGCTGACGGATTTCTGAAAAGTTCAGTCAGTGTTCTGGCTAGCAAAACCGGATCCGCCTCTTTCAGCTTAAACATCCTGATCTCGGAATCGCCTTTATTAAATGAACCTTGCAGTTGTGAAATCAAAGAACGGATCCTGTCCACCTCAAAACTAGGTCCCGACACAAGAAGCGTATTTGCTTTAGTATCAACGGCCAATGTGATCTTCAAATCTTCCGGCCGAACTTCCGCCTCAGCTGCTTTCTGCGCGTCTCTTTCTTCCTGTGTCTGTACTTTAAAGCCGTTTTTACCAACATTGGAATCATGCGATCGAGGCGGCAGTTTATCCACGATTTCCAGCTCAGACGATGAAACCTGCGGATATATGTTGAGCAGTATTTCGGCTATTTGATCGACCGGCATTGTTGTGATAGGAATCAGGCGCACGATCTCTGTCAGATCACGTGCAACATTATCCATCTTTTCGATCATGGACTCGATTTCTTCAAAGTCTTTCTCTCTTGCGACAACGGTCAACGTGTTCGAGAGTAAATCGGATTCAAAAATAGCTTCTTCCGGTCTGTTCTTGTCATTAAATAGCTCATCCAAACGCAGTTCCACATCCAATGCATCCGCGTTGACCAGCGTATAAAAACGGACTTCTCTGTCCGGTTTTTCCGGCTTCTGATCTATCGCCTTGAGGATATTCTCCAGCAGTGCCAAGCGGCTGGGTGAACCCATCACAATAAGACTGTTGTTTTTCTCATCGGACGTGATAGACAAAGCCTCACGATTGTTTCTGCCTCCACCCCATCCGTAACGGCGCATCCCCGCACCATCCATGAGAGTATTTACAGTACGCACTGCTTGGCTCACATAAATATTCTCCAGCTTGTACGTTCGCATCTCTAACTGACGCTCTGGAAGTTCAGCCTCCAGAGTCTTCATGATGTTCTCAATGAGATCCATCTGCTTCTCGCTGGAAGCCACGATCAAACGGCCGGAATAATCATCCGGGAGAATCAACGCATCCGCCGGACCGGCATCCGTCAATCCTTTGACCTGATCCCGGTAAAGCTGCTGGACTCGCTGTGAGTAGCTCCACACATCCCATGTTTTTACATCAAACATCTTCAGTTGTCGCGCATCTCTCACTTCGGGAACATCCAGTTCCTCAATGAGCTTGGAAACACGCTCAACTTCACCCGTATTACCGGATATGACAACTTTATTGTTCTGATCATCCGGAATTATCCTTGTCGCGATAGAGGTACGAGAAGCCTTGCTAAGAACAACAGAATTTAGCACGGCCGCCAGCTGACTGGGGCGAACAGATTTGACAATGAATGTCTTAACAGCGGGTTCTGCGGCTTCACTTTTCTCTTTGAAAGTCTTAACGATCTCATCCAGCATCTCTTTCTGGGATTCGCGTATGCCCACGATCAGTTTTCCGCTGTAGTCATCGCCGAAAATATAGGCATCCGCCACACCGGCTCCGCCTTTATCCTTCATCTGATCTTGATAAAGGGCTCGGACGTTATTAGCAAAAAGCGTCATATTAGCATGCTGGATCTCATACGTGCAGAGGATACGCTGCATACCGTCAGACATACTGTCAAACTCTTTAATCAGCTGCTCCGCGTACTCGATATCCTCGGCCAGTCCAAAAACGTAGATACCTCCCGTCTTTGTTTCGGGTGCGATCCACGGCGCATAGCCGGGACGCTGTGCACGGCGGCTGCGGACGACATATCCCAGGGCATTGGCGATTTCCACATTATTGCCATGCTTCAACTTCAGCAGATGCAGCTGCATATCCGGCAAAGCAGATTTATCTTCCATCGAATTGATGATATTGTCTATCAATTCCAACTGTTCTTTGGAGGCAGCAACCATCATCCTGCCATTCTCGTTATCCGGAAGAAAAACCGCATCAGCCACACCCACATCCGGCTTGGCTTTGATTTGATCCATATACAAAGTACGGATCCGGTTCATCTGCTCATTGACATTGCGGGACGTGATCCGATAAGTTTTCATCTCACGTTCCTGCTGCAATTCCGTAGTGTCCAACTTTTCGATGATCATCTGGACTTGTTCTAGATCCGAGTTCTTACCATAGAATATAATGGCATTCCGGTTTACGTCCATTGTAACCAGAGGTCTTACACCACGGCTTCTGGGACCTTCCCGGTTATAAGTAACATGCTGTACAACCGGATATATATTGCGGACATCTGCCTGTTTCAAACGAAAAATACGAAGTGAACTTTCGATCGTCCTTTCCTGATCCAAAGTTTCCACGATCTTTTCGATCATGGGCATTTGGCTCTGATCGGCTGAGACGAATAAGCGGCCGGTATAATCGGGTATAAACTGCGCGTCTATGCCGCCTTTGCCTTTAGAGGATTTGACCTGATCCGTGTAAAGACGTCGAACATTTTCACTAAAATCCCAAACATCATAAACCTTCGTATTGAAAACACGGATCTCACGATTAGAACCGGCACCCACCGCATCAAAATCATTGATCAATTTTTCCGCCGTTTCCAAATCTTCCGGCGAAGCATAAACATAAATCTTGTGATTGCTCCAATCTTCATCGATCCAGGGACGCTCCCGAAATCTGCCCCTTTGCTGATTGAGAGCCATCCGCAAAAGACCGCTCACCATCCCAAGATCACCGTCTTTGATCTTGAACTGCCGAAACTCTTTATCCGCTTTAGCCACTGTACCGTGCAGAAGAGTAAACAGATCCTCGATCACCTTCATCTGAGATTCTGAAGCCGAAATCGTCAGCTTTGAATCCTCATAAGACGGCAGAAAAACAGCGTTTACCGAACCTAATTCCGGATTCGATTTGAGATGCTCTCTGTAAAGAGTCATCAAATTTGTATTTAGTTCTCTAAATGCAGAATATTCCCTCGTTCTGACATTGAATACTTTGACGATACGAGGTTCCCTCTCCTGATCCACATCCAGCGTTTCGATCAGTGTAGCCGCCTGTTGAATATCACTTGCCGAGCCACAAACAACCAGGCTATTGCTGTGGCCATCTACAAAAACCGAAGGTTGCGGTCCTCCTCTTCGCTTGCCTTTATATGTGTTTAAATAGTTTCTGATAACACTGGCAAATTCATAAGGGTTACTGTCAGTCCCTAATGTATGACTGTGCAGGGGAAAAACTTTCACTCCCGTACTGCCGCCGGTTTGAAGATCCAATTCGTCAATGATCTTTTTGATTCTTTCCTGTTCTTCATCAGTACCACATACGATCACACGGCCTGTATAAGGTTCAGGGATGATGCGCGGAGCATCCGCCCTTTGCTGCATCTGTCTGCGGCGTTCCTGAATGCTCTTGCCAGCCCATTCACTGCGGTTTTGCTCCATCAACAGCTGCATGGCCAGATTACTGATATGCTGGGGATCCCCCTGCACATCAATAAAGCGGATCTGTCTACCGGTTACTGAAGAGGATTCAACATCCAAATCTTTAATAACTTCACGGACAGCCTTTAAAACGCCAGCTTTACCGTTTAAAACCAAACTGTTGCTGCGTTCATCCGTCAGTACACGCAAACCGGAACGGCGGTCATTAAAGGTTGTCTGGATCAGATTTCCCAATTCAGCCGCTACCGCATATTCCAACCGCACAACACAGGTCTCATTCTTTTCCAGATTGGCCTGATCTTCGCCATTTTCCAACTGCTCGTTTGTACCGGTCTCATAGGCATCCACTTTATCAATGGCTGCTTGGATCTCGCCCATTAGTTTCTGATTGGCACTCATCACCACCAGACGTTCCAGCTTGGGATCTACGATCAATTTAGCCTTCTGAGGATCATTTTCCCCCTGTGCCGCGATGCCGTTCACCATCTGGCGAACCATCGTTGCCAACTCTTCAGGAGTCATCCGGCGCGGATAAAAAATCTTGGTGTCCATTTCCAGCTGAGGACGCTCACCTGCGGTATCCAGTTTCTTGACCGCCTTGTCGATAATGGCTAGCTGTTCAGGATCGCCGCTGATCACCAACAACCGGTTCAGCTTGGTATCCACGATCAAACGGGCACGATTGGATGCTTTCTCTCCCGGAGCAGCGATACCGCTTACAGCTTGATTTAGGAAGTCAGATAACTCTTTCGGTGTAACATACTGCGGATAATATACACGCAGTTCGGACTTACCAATAGTATTCTCGTTCTCTGTCCAATCCTTATCATCAGTGCCGGCAGTGTCAATCGTATCAACCGCGGACTGTATTTCTGACAGCAGTTTCTGATTGGCGCTCATCACTACCAGTCGATTCAGCTTGGGATCCACGATCATCTTGGCTTTCTGAGGATCATTTTCGCCCTGCGCCGCAACGCCATTGACCATCTGACGCACCATGGTTGCGAGCTCATCCGGGCTCATTTGACGTGGATAAAAAATCTTTGTATCGGTCACGATTTCCGGACGCTCGCCATCTGTATCCAATTTTTGAACAACTTTATCAATAATAGCCAACTGCTCCGGATCGCCACTGATGACCAAAAGTCGTCCCTGTTTTTCATCTACGACCAGGCGCGCCTTGTTGGATATCCTTTCATCGGGTGCCGCGATACCGCTGACAGACTGTCTGATAAAACCTGCTAACTCCATCGGCTTGGTAAACTTGGGATAGTAGATGCGCATATCAGAGCTTCCGGCGGCATCATTGCCAAGCGAAGACGAATCCACCTTCTCAATGACTTTCTGGATCGTTTCCATCTGTCCCGCAACCGGTGTTGTAACGATCAGGCGGTTCAGACGCGTATCCACAACCAGACGAGCCTTGGTTGCCGCCGATGCAGGTGGTTCCCCCGGATTGGCCACACCCGTCACCGTCTGACGGATCATTGTCGCCAATTCAGCCGCGCTCATCTCTACGGGATAGAAAATCCTCACATCCGTGGGGGCAACTCCTTCTTTGCTCTCAAAGCGGTTGATCAGCTGTTCAGCCAGATCCACACGCTCTGTCGGACCAAAGACGACCATTGTTCTCGAAGCTTCATCCCATACCGCGGTCACATAATCTTCCGGGCTGGGCGGCAGCGGCATATAGCTATTCTTCTCCTGATTGTAACGGCTTCTCACCGGTGCCGTCGCAATACCAAAAGTGCGGTTGATCAAATCGGTCAGCACCGGACCGGATGCGCTGACGATATTGAATGTCCGCATCTGGCGTGCCGCCTGCGGTGCAACATCTGCCAGTGTCAGCAGTTTCTCTATTCGTTCGATATTCTCAACACGATCCGTGATCAGGATTCCCTTGCCTCTGCCCATAGGGAAGATAGATCCCGCATTGGAAAGCATTGTTGTCGTAGACTGCGCAATCTCATTTGGATCCAGATTCTTGAAATTAAGAGCGACCGTCACGATCTCACCCGGGCGGACATCACCTTTTTCCTCCAGGTTTCTAAGGATCTTGAGCGGGGTCTGCTTCAGCTTAGACAACGGCAGCAACCGCAGATACCTATCCTGCTCCACCAAAGTCGCATCTTTCATACTCAGGATCAGATTCAGAGTATCCAGCGCTTCCTGATAGTCATACGGTTCCGGATCTGAATATCTTAAAGTTCCCTCCAGATCGATATCCACTAACAGGGGCTTTCCTGCCATCTGGGCAAATCGTTCCACTACCGTTTTATAGGGTACACCATCAAATTGGAACCGGATATTTTTCGTATCCGGTTTGGTATCCGCGTTTGCGGAAGGTGGAGCCACAACGGAAACATTTGTTGCCACATTAGCCGTACCAGAAGCGTTTTGCGCTTTCGCGTAAAACAAACTGGCCACCATGCAGCTTAACAATGTCGAAAGTCTGAGTGCGCGTCTAATTGTCATTATCTTTTATAAATTCTTCTTTAGGTTTGAGATTTGAAGGCAGATCTTCCACCTTCATTTGATGCAATTGTGCCAAGGTCGATCCAGGCTCTACAGCCCAATATCCCTCGGCGTTTTGTAAAATAACTCGACTATCCGAATACAGGATAGAATTGGGTATCGGCATTCTCCGATAATCCACTCCTAACAGGGCCCAACCTTCGATCTTATCCCCCGGAGTATAGAGATGAACGGAATTGTTCTCTGTATTCATCAGATGTATCTCCACTTTCCCTGCCCATTCCGAAAGTGAAACCACTTTCCATATCTCTGGTTTGAATGTAGGCTGATTATTGGTAGCCTGCTCTTGATTCGCAGGCGAAGGCTCCTGAGGTTTGACTTCCGGAGGACGTTTCACATAAGGCCGGAATATATCCCTTGCCACGATTCCCTGGTACAGCTGGCGTTCAGGTGTTGTTAAATCAGCAACCACAATGTTAGTAACTCCGTTCTTCTTTACAGCATCCGGAACCGGATCCAGCACGATCGTCAAATAACGGAACGCGACCTTGACCCAGCCGGGCTGATTCACAGGCGTAAACTTTATCCCATCCAGCTTGTGAAAAGCCTGAGAATTTTCCAGCAGATAGAGTAGATCAATGATCTTCTCTAAAGATCCTTCCCCTTGAACAGTCCAGCCAATCTCTTTCGCACCGCCTTTGCCCACTCGATTCGGTCCCACAGGCGACCTTGTAAAGGCACGGGGATTCAATTCTACCTTCTGGATAACTTCATTCAGAAATTCCCCCATCTCCCC
>JAEENR010000040.1 GCA_016283885.1 Verrucomicrobiota bacterium | reverse complement strand
AATGAATGCATTATAAGCACTACCTGCAATTTTATTCGTAATTATGCCTCTTTTGCTTTTGAGTTCGTATTCACTCATGCATTTCTCACAAAAAAAATCAGCAACTTTTTTGTTGTTTTGAAAATGTGTCAATCTGGAATTTCCACATCTTGGACAATACATATTGACTTTCACCCATTCCTCTGTTAGAACGCGTGTTATCTGCAAAGGACTCTTGTATTTTTTTGCAATAGTCTGATCAAAATATAAGTTCATAAAGCCATACAGTTTTTCTGCTCTTTAAAATATAGGTTAATTTTGTGCTGTTGTTAGACATTATACTGTTGTAGTATATAGTTTATTCATCACCATAGCACACAATTTTTTATTCGTATTTTTATTAAGAAGAAAATTCATAACTTTTTCATCCTTAGTTGGATGTTCTGATTTTAAAAGTCTAAAATTGCTCTTCATCGAGTAAAAATCAGTTTTCACTGAGTTTACTGCGTTAACGTAGCATATCTATTGATTGTAGAAAAGGACAAAAAAACTCCCCCGCGTGGGCAGGGGAGTTGTTGTTCAGAAAAGGTTATTAGTATTTACCGGCCTATTCCCACTCGATGGTAGCGCAAGGCTTCGGCGAGAGGTCAAAGAGGACGCGGTTCACGCCTTTGACTTCGGTGAGGATGCGCTGAGTGATGTGCTGCAGCAGCTCAAAGGGAACGTTTTCCACGGTGGCGGTCATAGCGTCACGGGTATTGACGGCACGGATGATGACCGGCCAGTCCCACAGACGTTTGCCGTCGCGGACACCGGTGGATTTATAGTCGGGCACGATGGTGAAGTACTGCCAGACTTTGCCGGCCAGGCCGTTCTTGGCAAATTCATCGCGCAGGATGGCGTCGGATTCGCGCAGAGCTTCCAGACGGTCGCGGGTGATGGCGCCTGTGCAGCGGACACCCAGTCCCGGACCCGGAAACGGCTGACGGAAGACCATGGAGTCGGGCAGACCCAGTGCCTTGCCAACAACGCGGACTTCATCTTTGAAGAGGAGTTTGACCGGTTCCACCAGTTTGAACTGGAGGTCAGCAGGCAGACCGCCCACATTGTGATGGGCTTTGACACCGTCGCTTTCCAGAATGTCGGGATAAATGGTACCCTGGGCCAGGAATTCGATGTCTTTCAGCTTGCGGGCTTCTTCCTCAAAGACGCGGATGAATTCCGAGCCGATGATCTTGCGTTTTTGTTCAGGATCGGCGACCCCGGCCAGTTTATTCAGGAAACGATCTACCGCGTCAACATAGATCAGATTGGCTTTCATCTGATTGCGGAAGACTTCCACTACTTGTTCGGGTTCTCCTTTGCGCAGGAGACCATGGTTGACGTGAACGCAGGTAAGCTGAGTGCCGACAGCTTTGATGAGAAGAGCTGCCACTACAGAGGAATCCACCCCGCCGGAAAGGGCCAGGAGGACTTTTTTGCTGCCGATCTGCTGACGCAGGGCAGTGATTTGTTCAGCAATGAAGGCTTCCGCCAGCGCGGGAGTCGTAATGCGCTGCATGTTTTCGGGACGTTTATTGTTTTCCATATCGGATAAAGAACGCACTTTTCAGTTCCCGACCGGGAACGTGCAGGGATATTCTTTGCGTTTTCGGGACGTATCTCCAGCAAAAAATGAAAAAAAATGAAAAAAAATTATAAAAATTATAACTTGATCTAATATAACAACCTTCGTTTTAATTATGGCCTATAACGAAATAGGCTCTCTTTCTGGCATTTTCGCGGATCGAGCCGGTATAGAACTGAATATCGTAGGAATGGAGGTTTCCCTTTTTGCAGATATCCTGGATCAGAGGACTGACGGGGTATTTGTCCGCGTCCAGCCCTTTGACCACCAGCACATGATGGTCCGGATCCACGCTGACCGTGGCGGTATCATCGCGGAAACGCAGCTCTGCCGGGGTGCTGTCGGTGTGCCAGTTCAGCGGATTGATGCAGACGGCGGCTCCATCGGTGACAAAGGGGAAGACGGCTTCGGGATCGGTCACGGAGTTGAAGGAGATCGTCACGCCCAGATCGTCCTCGCCCGCGGCTGCCCGGATATGCGGATGGGTCAGATCCTCCTCGCTGACCCGGTAGCCGATGACGTAGGCCGCGACCATGCGTGAATACTGTTCATCGGTCAGATGCCTGAGCAGTGTCAGCGAGAGCATGGCTCCCTGGCTGAACCCGGCCAGGATAAAGCGGCGGCCGTTGTTGTGATGTTCCATGTAGTAGTCGAACGCCTCGCAGATCTCGTTTTCCACATCCTTGAACTGGGTCTGGAATTCCGCTTCGGGCAGAAAGATGGCGTTGATGGTGAACTGATGATAGTAGGGTGCGTAGAAGTTGAAGGAATCGCCGAACATCTTTCTGTAAACATAGCTGTATTCCCTGTCCATATCGGCCCGTTCCCCGGTGCTCAGCGTGGCATGGTAGATCTCCTGACCATCGGCATCGTGCGCCGAAGCCACTTCAGTGGAAAGGATATAGAAAACATCGACCTGATCTTCGCTGACGGCCTGGCCGGTCTGATACCAGCTGTCCGGGGAATCCCATTGCGAAGCGGGGCCGCAGGGACCGATTGGACAAGGGCCGGTCATCCTGCATCCGGTCAGGATGAGCGCCGCAGTGAAAATGGAAACAAGGAGAAGAGGGAGTTTTTTCACCCTGTTTATTTTTCCTGTTCCTTTCTTATGGCAGCTAGAGTTTTTCCTTTATAACTAAAATATATGGGACCTTGATATGATCCGGATTTATTTTTCTTTGGCAAATATTTAGCTGTGAAACCGGATAATGACCAAAGGCTGTTTTCATATTTAATTGAACTATCAGAGAAGATCTCTACCTCAATGTTAAGAGGGTCAAAGGTTATAATGTCTCCAGTCTTTAAACCAATCATTGAAAACTTAAAGCGAGGTTTTGGGTTACGTTTATTTTTCTTTGCTTTACCCGTAATAATTTTTTGATCTTCCTTTTCGTTTTTGGATATCTCAGGTTTTCCATCTATATAGATAGCCATTTCAGCATCATCAAAAAGTTCAGCTAAATCACGTATGAAACCAAGGGCTATTTCGGGCTTTATTTTGAAGAATTCTCGATTTGGTCGGAAGCGCAGAGAGCGTGAAGTGCGCCGATGGGTGGAGTTGTAGAGTTTTTCAAAGTTTTTGATTTGTTTATGAATCTGTTTTTCAGCTTCTTCATATTTGCAGGTTTTCAGCGTAGCGAATATTTTGAATGGTAGAGGTACGGCAGTATTATCTAATTCCTTACTGCGTACATCCACAGGGCGTGCACTTTTACCTATTTTTATACAATCATCTTTGTATGAAGGATTTGTAAGTATATATACATACCCCTTTTGATTCTTCTCTGTATTAGCAGATTTATTTTTTTCTGAATCCATAATTTTTATCTTTCTTTTCAATTCAATTCAATTCGAGTGAACTAAACCTGTTCTCAATGTATAGACTTAGTTGGAAAAAGTAAAACCTAAAATATAGACAGAGGAAAATAAAAAAACAGGGCAGAATGCTCTACCCTGTTCAAAGAGTTTTGATTATGTTCTATCGCTTCTCAAAGATAGAGAGGATAGGACGGCCGGTCCAGACCTGGGGCGGCTCCACGTTGAACATATAGCCGATGGTGGGCGCGATGTCATAGACCATGGTGTAGTCAGTGATCTGGAAGTTTTTCTTGATGTTCTTGCCGTAGAACACGACCGGGCGTTCCATCTCGTCCATGGTCATTCCGCCGTGGCCTTTATTGATGCCGCCGTGGTCGGAGGTGACGATGATGACGGTCTCGTCCATGATGCCGGCTTCTTCCACCGCGCTGAGGATCTGCTTCAGATTGTTATCCATTTCGGCCACGGACGCGACATATTCAGGGGAGGCCCATCCATAGGTGTGACCGGCATGATCCGGGTTGTCAAAGGCGATGGCGCAGAGATTGGGTTTCTTTTCCTTGATGTAATTGACGGCGGTCGCGACGGTGTTGGTGGCCGGTGTATTCACACGGTAATCCGTGGCGGCAGGGTCGCTGACAAAGTTCATGCCGTCCCATTCATAGATGTAGCCGATCTCGGCGCTAGGATCCTTCTTTTTGTATGCCCAGAAGATATCGGGGAAACGTCCGTTTTCCGTCAGCTCGCGCGCTTTCAGATCGGGTTCCTTGGAGTTCCAGACGGTGTAGCCGTGCACCTCGATGCCGGCACCCATGAACATACTGGCCCAGTTGCAGGCGCTGCTGGAGGGCAGGATCGAACGGCTTTCCAGTGTGTAGGAGCCGTTGGCCATCAGCTCGCGGATGGTCGGGGCTTGGATGCCGTCGCGGATGCACTTGCCGCTCAGACCGTCAAAACCGACCAGGATGACATGCTGAGGACGATCCTTGGCAGGCATCGGCGGCACCATGGCGGTGGTGTTGTTGGTAGCGGGGCAGGCCGTCTTACACGCGGAAAGACCGGCTGCCAGGATGATACTGGCTAAAATCGTGATAATTTTCTTCATAGTAGTTGCTTTCTATGGCCGCAATCGAACGGTTGTGCCATACGGGAAGACTATCAGTTTGATGCCCGGCTGTCCAGTTTTATTCGTAGCGCAGAGCCTGGATGGGGTCCAGATTGGCCGCTTTGAGGGCGGGATAGAGACCCGCGATCAGACCGATCACCATGGCGAAGATCATGGAGACGATCATCGCGTCGGCGTGGATCACCGGGGCATTGCCGGTGGAAACCGAGTCAATGACATACACCACTCCATACGAAGCGGCTAATCCCAAGAGACCTCCCAAAGTCGCCAGCACCAGACTTTCGATGATGATCTGGATGAAGACGGCGGCATTGGTCGCGCCCATAGCTTTGCGCAGACCGATCTCGCGGATGCGCTCGCTGATGGAGGCCAGCATGATGTTCATCACGCCGATACCGCCCACGATCAGGGCGATCGTCGCGATCAGACGGCCGGACATACGGGTGTTCTGGATGGCCTGTTCGATGGTCTCGGATTGAGTTTCCTGAGTGTTGAAAGTGAAATCTTCGATCCCGTTATGGGTGATCATCAGGATGTTGCGCGCCTGCTGCAGGGCCGGCTCCAAATTCTCGAAACCATCTACCTGGATATCGATATCATCCAGTTTCAGAGAGTTTTCCGCCATACGGAAACGCACCAGAGCCGTTTTCAGCGGGATGTAAACAGTGGAGTTCTTGCGGTCGAAAGCCCATCCGCCGCCGCGTCCGCGCCGGGGACCCCAGCTGCGGTCATTGCTGCGCATCATCATGGGTGCCGCGTTGGTGAAAGCTCTCGCGGGGCCTTTGGGGAGTGTGGCTTCCAGAGCGCGCTGAGCCAGACGTTCTGTCCGGGCGACCTCGCTCTCGTAATGCTGGAACATGCCCACGATCGTAAAGAGTTGAGAACCGATGCGGACGGTCTCGCCCAGGGGGATGATCTCTTCGCCGATGATGTCCGGATTGCCGAAAAGATCGTCGCGGATCTGGCTGCCGATGATGCAGACCGGGGCGGCTGTCTCATTATCCATCTCGGTGAACCAGCGGCCGAACTCGACCTTGTGCTGGTCTATTTCCAGCGCGGCATCTGTCACTCCGGTGATTTCAGAGGCGCGGCTGCGGTTGTCACCGCGTGTGACATAGCGGGAGCTGATCGCGATCTGCGGGCTGACGTATTTCAGCAGGGAGCCATTGGCATTGAGGGCGTCAACGTCTTTCATCGTTCTGCCGGGTGCCATTTCCGCGAGGTGTTCCTGCCAGGCGGGAACGGCCTGATCATTGATGACGACCTTGTCCAGACCGCCGGAGGCGATCAGACCTTCTTTCATGCCGTTTTCCATGCCGTTGACCATGGCGGACATGGCGATCAGACTGGAGACACCCAGAGTGATGCCGAGCATGGTCAGCAGCGAGCGGAATTTGTAGGACCAAATCTGCTTAAAACCAACGAGTATGGAGTTCCAAAGGATCATAACTATTCGTATCTCAGGGCTTCGATGGGATCCAGTTTAGCGGCTTTGACCGCGGGCAGGAGTCCGGCCAGCAGTCCGACGAATACGCCGAAACTGAAGGCGATGACCATCGAGCTCATCATGATCACCGGTTCATTGTCAGTAGGGATCAGTATCTTAAAGAGTTCCACCAGTCCGTAGGAGGCGATCAGTCCCAGCACGCCGCCGATGAAGGCCACCACGATACTTTCTATCAAAATCTGGACAAATATGGCAAAGGTGGTCGCGCCGATAGCCTTGCGCACACCGATCTCGCGGATGCGCTCGGTGATGCTGGCGAACATGATGTTCATGATGCCGATGCCGCCCACGATCAATGAGATAGCCGCGATGATGCCGCCGGACCAGCGGTAGTTGTTCACCTGCTTGCTGATGTTCTCGTCCCAGTTCTCCTGGGTGCGGAAGTCGAAGTCTTCCATCGCGAAATGGGTCTGCATCATGACATTGCGGGCCTGCTGCAGCGCGGCTTCCATTTCTTCCACACTGGTGATGCGGATATTGAGCGTGCTCAGGGTCGGATCGGGGATGCCGCCTGTGCCGGAAGCGGCGCGGAATTTCATCCACATCGTATTCAGCGGCATGTAAATGGTGGAGTTCTTCATCATGAAGGCCCATCCGCCGGGACCGCCGCGGCCCCAGCCGGTCCTGCGCTGAGGTCCCATCCGTTCGGGGCTGGGATTGGCCATCTGATATTCACGTTCTTTCTTTTGTTTCTCGCTTTCGTAGCGGGTGAACATACCGATGATGGTGAAAAGCTGTCCGTTGATGTTGATGTTCTCGCCGATGGGGATGATCTCTTTGCCGGTCTCTTCAAAGGAGCCGAAGAGCTGGTCGCGGACTTCGGTGCCGATCACGCAGACATTGCGCGCCAGGTCGTCATCTATTTCATTGAACATCCGTCCGTATTCGATGGTGTGGACGTTCATTTCCAGAGCGTTGGGCCATGTGCCGCTGATATTCCAGGGACGATAGACCTTCTTGCCGCGGGAGACGACAGCGCCGCGCCCCATGTTCATTTCCGGGGTGATCAGCTTGGTCAGGGTGGCGTTCTGCTTCAGGGCTTCCACATCGGCCATGGTGATGCCCACGACCTGATCGGCCAGATGGCTTTGAGCGGGAGGCAGCTCCTGCTGGATGACGGAGACTTTTTCAATGCCGCCGACAGCCTGCATCGCCTCGCGCATGCCGTTTTCCATGCCTTTGACCAGGGCGGACATGCCGACCAGGCTGGCTACACCCAGCACGATGCCGAGCATGGTCAGCGCCGATCTGAACTTGTGTGACCAGATTTCTTTCAGTCCAACGATGATGGTTGCCCAAATGTTCACTGTTTTGTCCTATCTATTCCAAACCGGCCAGGCGTTTATCAATGTTGATGGAGATCTTGCCGTCGCGGATCTCGATCCGGCGCGGTGTGACGGCGGCGATTTCCGGGTTATGTGTGACCAGGACGATGGTGCTGCCCTGCTGACTCAATTCGCGGAACAAGTTCAGGATGGCTTCGCCGGTGTGAGTATCCAGATTGCCGGTCGGTTCATCCGCAAAGATGATGCGCGGACGGTTGATCAGGGCTCTGGCGATGGCCACGCGCTGCTGCTGTCCGCCGGAAAGCTGCATGGGACGATGCTTGGCGCGGTTTTCAAGTCCGACTCTTTTCAGAGCTTCCATGACACGCTCGCGGCGTTCTCTGGAGGAGACACCGGCGTAGATCATGGGCACTTCCACGTTTTGCGCCACGTTGAGCTTGGGCAGCAGGTTGAAGGATTGGAAGACGAAACCGATCTTGCGGTTGCGGATGGCCGCCAGCTGCATGGAGGTGGCGTTCTGGATCTGGATGCCGTCCAGGGTGATCGTTCCGTGAGTCGGGGTATCCAGACAGCCCAGCAGATGCATGAGCGTGGATTTGCCGCTGCCGGAAGGGCCGATGATGGAGATGAATTCTCCGTTTTCGATGTCCAGCGTCACGTCGTCCAGCGCGCGGATCTCTTCATCGCCCACTTGATAGATTTTGGAGACGTTTCTCAGTTCAACCAGTGCCATAATCTTATCCTTGAACCGGAAGGGTTTTAACGACCGGGACCTCTGTTGCCTCTGCCTGCGCCGCCGCCGGGAGCTCCGGGGAATTGGCCTTTCTGATTATTAGTGGATTCGGCCACCAGTTCCATGGAAGGCGGTTCCAGCGCGACGATCTCATCTTCGTTCAGACCGTCCTGGATCTCAACAAAGGAGAAGTCGGCCACACCGATCTTGACGGTGCGCTGTTCCCAGTTGTCGCCCTTCTTGATATAAACAAAGCGTTCACCGCCTTCGGTGAAGACGGCTGACAGGGGAACGGTCAGGACGTTGTCCGCCAGCGCGATGGGAATGGAGATATTGGCGGTCATGCCGGGACGCACCCGTTCATCCGGGTTTTTGAGCAAGATCCTGCAGGAGAATCCTTTGATATTGTTTTTCAGAGTGGCCTGCGGCGCGATGCGCTCCACCACACCGGTCAGCTTCAGTCCCGTCACCGCTTCCACCTGGATGTTGACCTCCTGACCCAGTTTCATACGGGTGACATCGGCCTGATTGATGTGAGCGTCAATGATCATCTGGTTCAGATCGGCCACGGTCAAACACTCGGTACCGCCGCTGGCACCGTCAGAACCGGAGACCGCCTGTCCCACGGAGACCGGACGGGTCAGCACTGTACAATCGAAGGGAGCCAGGATCTGGGTCTTGCTCAGACGTTCATCTATCTGAGCCAGAGACTTTTCAGAACGAACCAGATTATTTGTCGAAATTTGGTAGGTGGCCAGGGCGCTTTCATATTCCGCCGTGGAGAGCAGACCTTTGTCAAACAGCTGCTGGGCACGGTCATAAGAGCGTTTGTCGCGTTCCACCTGAAGGCGGGAGCCTTCGATTTCTGTGGTTTGTGTATCACGCTCTTTCAGAAGAGTTTCATCATCCAGTGTGACGAGGACATCGCCTTTTTTCACATTATCACCGATATCCACCAGCAGGGCTTTGATACGGCCGCTGGTTTCGGGAATAACGGAGACCTGTTCCGCCGGACTGATGTCGCCGGCCGCCGTGATGCTCAGTTGGATAGAACGTCTTTTTACTTTCTGAACACCTTTATCCTGACGGGTCTGCATGGCCGGTTCCGCGTTTTGGGATGACTGCTTATAATAATACCAACCGCCGCCGGCAAGTGCCGCGATGATCAAAACAATGATCAGCTTCTTCATATAGTGTATATGATAATATACTTAAAATCTAGATTTTATAAATTTATATCCGCTTCCGCTCTTCTTCGTGCCAAAGCCAATACAAACAGACGGGGAATATCACATCCCCGCGCCCCATACATTACATTATACACTGCAATAAGTAAATAGTTTCACAAAAAACGAAAAATTTTGTACTGACCGTGCTGTTTTTTTGTGAACAACCGGGATCCGGTTTTATAAAGTCTTCCGGAGGGTATTAAAAGAACCATGGATGAACACGGATACACACAGATATTGGTTATGGAATCATTTATTATCGCGAGGCCGACGTTCGGTGCGGGGCTGACGTTCGGCCTTGCGGTTTTGAAGGAAAGGTGCTATATTT